>DAIDHC010000122.1 GCA_027452065.1 Bryobacterales bacterium | reverse complement strand
GTGGCGGCTGGCGCGCCCACAGACGGCCCGTTTGGCGCGGGCCGGGACGCCGCGGACTCAGTGGGCGCCGCGGCCATGCTTGCCTCGGAGTTCGGCGGCCATCGCCTGGAGCTCCACCATCTTGGCCAGCAGCGGGTAGTTGCCGTGCCATTGTACGAAGTCGGCGCCGCCCATGAAGGCGCCGTGCTTGGCGGTGCGGCCGTCGTAATGCCAGTAGTCGAAATAGAGAAAATCGATCGGCTGGGTGAAGGGCTTGCCGGTGAGCGAGCCGTCCTGGCGCAGGCCGTTCATCAGATTCTGCGCGGCCAGCACCTTCTCGTTTGTCGTCTCCACCACTTTCTCGGCCTGGCTGTACACGCGGTCGATCAGCGGCATGGTGTGGCACTGGTTGCAGACCTGTTTCATCGAGGCCTGGGCCTCGGCGTAGTTGGGACGCTTCTTGCTCACCGCATCGGCGAGCCAGTAGGACAAACGCTCGCCGGGATTGTGCGTCACCTTGAGGCCGTTGATGCCGCTCATGTGGCAGGTGGCGCAGGTGGGGACGAACATGTCGCGGGTGGTGAGCTGGCGCGGGCTGGCGGCGAGGTTCAGCAGGCCGCGCTGGGCATTGAACAGCAGGCCGTGGCGGCTCTCGGTGTAGATCTCCAACTGCGAGTGATCGGGGCCCAGGTGGCACTGGCCGCAGGTCTCGGGCAGGCGGGCGATGGCGACGGAGCTGGTGTGGCGGGTGTGGCAGGCGGTGCAGTTGCCGATGGTGCCGTCGTCGTTGGGCCGGCCGACGCTGTGGCATTGGTCGCAGCCGCTGACCATGGCGGAGCCGCCTTCGAGGGTGGTGAAGGGATGCGGCGGGCGGTTGACGTAGCCGGGGTTGTATTTTTCGCCGTCGGCCACCTGCTCGGCGCTGAGGCCTTTGGCGCCGTAGATGGCGGCCCAGGCGGCCGAGGCGTGGCGGCTGCGGAGGAATTCGCCGTAGATGGCCGAGTGGCAGGCGCGGCAGTTGCCGGGCGTGATGTGCCGGGCGATGACGAAGCCGTGGTGGTCCACGCGCTCCTGGTGTTCGGCCGGCTGGTGGCAGTCCAGGCAGTTGACGCCCTTGCGGGCGTGCTCGCTCATCTCGTATTCATGCACCACCGAATACTGCTGGCGGTAATGGCATTCGGCGCATTTGCCGGAGGCGCGGACGAAAGCCTCGTTGGGCTGATTGGTCTCAATGTTCGGGCGCTGGCGGTTAATGAAAAACGCACCGATGATGAGGGCGAAGCCGATGACGATGGCGATGAAAACGGAGCGGAATTGCATACGGGGCAAGTCCTGTTACATGGAGCCTGAGATGAATCTCCGCATGGCGGCGGAGGTGTCGAAGAACTGCTGGTCGGGCGCGAAACGGTAGCGGCGCTCCATTTCGGCGATGATCCAGCCGTCGTAGCGCGCGGCGGCCAGGGCCGAGCGGATGGCTTTCCAATCGTTGTCGCCGAGGAAAAGATTCGTGTACACGCTCTCCTCGCCGCAGCGGCCGCGGTGGCGCATGACGTCCTTGACGTGGACGCGGGTGATGCGCGGGCCGTTGATGGCGATCCACTGCTCGGGGAAGCCGGTGTCGTGGATGTTGCCGACGTCCAGGTGCAGGCCGACCCAGGGGCTGTCGACGTCGTCGAGGAAGAGTTTGAATTCGCGGGGGCTGATGAGGAAGCGCTGTTCGGAGCAGCAGTTCTCGCAGCCGATTTTCACTTTGGCGGCGGCGGCGGTTTCGCTCAGCTTTTTGAGCGACTCGACGGTGCGCGGATAGACGTCCTGGTAGGGTTCGTGAACCGTGACCAGGCCGGCGACGACCAGGATGGCGTCGACGCCCAACTGGTGGGCGACGTCGATCTGGCGCGTGACGTGGGCCATGCCCATGGCGCGGATGCGCGGATCGGAAGAGGAGACGTTGTGACGCCAATCGAGGGTGTTGGAGACGTTGGAAATCTCCAGGCCGGCGTTTTCGATTTTGCGGCGCAGCTCGAGAACCTGGGCGTCGGTGGTGGTGAGCTGGAGCCAGGGCTTGTCGCCGAGCCAGAGCTCGATGCCTTCGAAGCCGGCGCGCTTGACCAGGTCGAGGCCGCGCTCGAGCGTCCAGTCCTTGGGGAAGAGATTGTCGCCGATGGAGCGTTTCATGCGAGATTCCTCAAACTCAGGTCGACCAGGCGCTGGGTGTTGGAGTAGGGGTCGCCGTCGGCGTCCCACTCCATGGAAAAGTAGCCGCGGTAGTGGGCGGCTTTTGCGATGGCAAAGGTCTTGGCGATGTCGACGGTGAAGTGCTTATGATCGTCGTCCTCGGAGTCCTTGACGTGGCAGATGCTGTAGGCGCGGGCGAACATGGCGGTAACGGCGTCGTAGTTGTACTGGTCGCCTTTGCCGAGGATCATGGAGTTGCAGAAATCGGGCAGGGCGCGGAGCCAGGGGCTGTTCACTTTTTCCAGGATCTTGACGATGAAGAAGGCGTCCTCGGAGCGGGGGTCGTCGTTTTCGAGCGAGACGACGATGCGGGCCTGCTCGCCGGAGACGGCGACGGCGGCGAGGCTGTCGGCGGCGCGGTCGACATCGGGCTGGGAGCCGCGGGCGCTCTGGATGTGAACGCGGATGCCAGGGGCGCCGAGGGTGCCGGCGACGTTGATCCAACGGCGGGCGCTCTCGATGGCCGTCTTGCGGTGGTTGGCGTCCGTGTCGTAGAAGCTGCCGCCGAGGCGGCCGACGGCGATGTTGACGACGTGGGAGCCGGCGGCGGCGAGAGCTTGAGAGAGCTGCTTCAAATACGGGGCGCCGGTGGAGGGGAAGTGTTCATCGAGCGGCTCGATGCCGGGGACGCCGAACTTGTCCACGACCATTTTGGGGAAATCGAGCAGCGTCATCGAGCCCTTCTTCGGATCGAGAAATTTGCGGAACGGATAGGAAGCGACCGCGAGGCGGGCGCGGGGCTCGGTGGGGAACTTGACGTCGGGTGCGGATTCGGCGTCGAGGCGGCGGGCCGCGAGAGCGGCCAGCGGGGGAACAGCGGATTGGAGAAGTTGGCGTCTGGTCATTGGATTTGAAAATCGAAAATGTTTTCCGACAGCGTGGCGCCGGAGGCGGAGATTACTTCGGCGTGAAGTTGACGCGCACCCCGGCCACTCGCCGTCCATCTTACTTCACCGAGGCGCTGGGACGAATCTGCGGGCAGGGAGGCGGGAAAGACGCCGGAGGCCTGGACGGCGCCCGCGGGGTCGAGAATGCGCCATCGGACGCTCGATCCGGGCAGAGGGTCCCAGAGATCGTTCACCGCCCAGACGGCGCAGCGGAACTCGCCGCCGCTTTTCCAGGTGTCGCGATCGTACTCGAGGCTGGCGAGGACGGGGGCGAAGCTGCGGCGGACGGTGTCATAGACGGCGGTGGGCTGGCGGTAAAAATCGATGGCCGCCATGGTGACCGAGGGCCAGAGGTCGATGGCGTGGAAATGGAGGATGCCTCCGGAGGGGTTGTACTTGAGGCGGCGGCTGCGCTCGAGGGCGATCTGGAACAGGCGCGAGACGTAGGCCTGGGTGCGGGGGACGTACTGCTCGAGGGTGAGGTTGCCGGGCGGACCCCAGGCGCGGAGGGCTTCCGGGATTTGCAGCTTGCGGAACTCCCACTCGGCGGCGTGATCGGGGATGGGCCAGGCGTCGGGGAGGAATTTGACGAGGCTGGAGTAGTTGGGCAGAGAAGTGGCGCCGAGCTCGGAGACGAAGGGCTCAGTCATCCGCGTGTAGTCCCAGACGCTGCCGTCGTACCAGCCGTGATAGACGTGGGCGTCGCCGTAGCGGCCGGTGGAGCGGACGACGGGTCGCCGCTGGGGATCGAGGAGGGCGGGACGGGCGGCGAGGTGCTTGGTGAGGTCGCGGTAATTTTCCAGGTCCTCCTCGTCGCTGGTGGCCCAGAGAGCGATGGACGGGTGGTTGCGGACGGAGCGGATGAGAGGGTCGTAGAGGGCGGCGGCGCGGAGGGAGAAGGCGGTGTCGTGCGGATACCAGGCTTCGAGATAGTCCTGCCAGACGAGGATGCCCATTTCGTCGGCGAGGTCGTAGAACTCGGGGTTGGTGAAGTGGGTGTGAAGGCGGATCATGTTGACGTTCATGCCGCGCATGAGATCCAGGTCGCGCTGGTACCAGGCGCGGTCGGGTTGAGCGAGGAAGAGATGAGCGTAGTAGTTGGTGCCGCGGATGAAGAGGCGCTTGCGGTTGAGGGAGAAGAACCAGCCGTCTTTGGCGATCTCGCGGATGCCGACGGCCAGGGAGCGGGAATCGAGGAGCTCGCCTTTGGGGCCGTGGAGTTGGACGTCGAGCGTGTAGAGGTTGGGCTTGCCGTGGTCCCAGGTCCACCAGAGTTGAGGGTGGTCGACAGAGAGGACGAAGCGGGGATTCGCCTCGCCGGCGGAGGCGATGGCGGCTTGGGCTCCGGCGCCGGTGAAGTTGCGGGGCGAGAGAGTGAGCGACCAGGAGCAGCCGTCCAGAGAGCCGGCGGTCGCGATGTGGACATCGACTTCGGCGCGGGAGCCGTTGTCGTCGAGCAGGCGGGTGTTTATGGCGAGGTCCTGGATGAAGGCCTGGCCGGAGGCGACGAGGCGGACGTGGCGGGTGATGCCCTCGGCGGTGATGTCGTCGGGCTTTTGATCGACGGCGCCGTAAGAGCCCTTGACGTCGTAGGGGCGGTGGCGCCAGTAGTAGGAGACGGGAGTCCAGAGGCGGACTTCGAGTTTGTTGGAGGCGCCGGGGCGGGCGATGCCGGTGACGTCGTATTCGTAGGGATCGATGTAGCCTTCGTGGCGGCCGAGGTACTGGCCGTTCAGGTAAGCGTCGGCGTAATAATCGGTGGCGTCGAACTGGAGGCGGAGGCGGCGCCCGGCGAAGGAGGGCGGCACGTCGAAGGCGCGGGTGAGGGTCCAGACTTTGGCGCTGATCCAGTCGGCTTCGTGGGTGAAATATTTGGGGAGCGGAGTGGAGAAGGGATCGGCGGGGTAGATCTGAGTGTGGACATCGCCGGGGACGGGGACGGTGATGGGGGCGAAGCCGGGGGCGGAGAGTTGCCAGGGGCCGTCGAGGGAGAGCGGCGGCGGGAGCGGGCCTTTGGCGCCGGGCGAAGGCGGCGAGGGCTGCGCGAGGTCGGGGGCGGGCGAGAGAAGGCGCAGGGGATGGCGGAGGACGGCGGCGGCGGCACGGCCGTTGAGGGCGGTTTCCCAGCCGGCCGAGGGTGGGAAGGTGAGGGCGATGGTGGAGGGGCCGGGAGTGGGGCGGCGGGCGAGGAAGCGGCGGGAGCCGGCGCCGGTCCACTGCAATGTATCGTCTAACGATACAATTCCGAGGGCGCCGTAATCGGCGGCGTGGTGGTAATAGAGGATGTCGCCGCCGGGGAGACGATTCCAACCGGCGCGGGGGGCGACGTCGTGATCGGGAGGCTCGAGCTGTTCGGGCCCGAGGGGCCAGTGGTACTGGTCGCCGGAGACGCAGCGGTCGAAGGGGAGATAGGGCGAGGCGGAGATGCTGCGGAACTGGAAGCCGGAGGGCGCGGTCCAGAGGAGGGCGGGGCTGGAGGCGGTCCAGAGGAACTCCCAGGTTTCGTGGGAGCGGGTGAGGCGGAGGCGTCCGCGCAGGGGGCCGGATTCGAGGATTTCGACGTTCGAGATGGGGCCGGAGCCGGCGAGGGTGGTCCAGCCGAGGTTTTCGCCGGAAACGCCGGGGACGGGCGGCGGGATGTCGGCGGCGGTGTGGATGTCGTCCTTCAGAGCGGCGGGATCTTCGGGTGTTGTTTCGACGAGGTTGAGGCGGTGGTGCTCGCCGGCGGAGAGGTTGTAGGCCTCGACGATGGCGGCGGCGGCGAGGTTGACGACGATGCGGAAGCGGCTGTTGCCGAGCTCGAGGCGGTTGGGGCTGGGGCGGCGGATGAGGATTTCGTTGGGGAAGCGGGGCTCGCCGGGCGCGCAGCAGGTGACGGTGTAGACGGGGAGTTGGCCGGGGATGAGGGAAGCGGGGAAGAGGATGGCGCCGTTGGTGCGCTGCCAGGGAGCGGGCTGGCCTTCGGGGCCTTTGACGAGGAAGCCGGTGCGCGGGGCGGAGGCGGGAAGAGGGAGGCGGACGACCTCGTTGTCGCGGCGGTAGATGCCGGTTGGCTCCTCGATGCGGGCAGTCCACGGCTGAGCGGAGAGGAGGGCGGCCGGAAAAAGAAAAAGGGCCAGGCGAACCCGGCCCTGTGAGGAAAACTGGGGGAGCATGGTCAGAGAGGATGGGGCAGGTAGCCGGCGTAGTCGCCGGTCTGGAGGACGTTGCCCTTGTAATCCTGATCCTGGTGGATGCCGATGCTCGAAGTGTAGTAGCCGCGGATGGTGTGTTCTTTGAGGAGGTGATAGAACTTTTCTTCGGGGCTGAGCGCGGGAGCATCGCCGGAGGCGCGGCCGTGGCGATGGGCGTGGACATCTTTCTCGCGGGCCGAGGCGGTGGTGAGCAGAGCGGTCTGTTCGTCGCGGGACTTGCCGGCGAACAGTTTCAGGCCGGCGCGGAAGTCGTCGCGCTCCTGTTTCTGGTCGTCGGAGTAGGCTTCGGCGAGGCGGCCGTCGATGAACTCGGCGACGCCGGCGGCTTTGGCGCCGGGGGATTTGTCGTCGGCGGGGATGATGATGTCGGCGAGATCGGCGGTGAGGGAGAGCTCATCGGCGGAGAGGAATTTGCCGGCGCCGGTGGTGTCGGCCTTGAGGAGGTTGGCGGCGACGGCGGAGGCGGCGGCGATTTTGATGATGTCGCGGCGGTCGAGTTCGTTGGCCATGGTTAGACTTCCCCTTTCTTCATCTGGTCGGCGAGGTGATCGCAGGAGCGCCAGGCCAGGGCCATGATGGTCCAGGTGGGATTCTGGCAGGAGGCGCTGACGTGGGTGCTGCCGTCGACGACGAGGAGGTTCTTGACGTCGTGGCACTGCTGGAATCCGTTGACGACGGATTTCTTGGGATCGGAGCCCATGCGGGCGGTGCCGAGCTCATGGATGGACCAGCCCTCGGTGAGCGGCTGTTTGTCGACGCCGATGACTTCAATGCCGGCGTTTTCGAACATTTCCTGGGCCTGGGCGGCCATGTCGGCGACCATCTTCATTTCGTTGTCGCCGAACTTGTAATTGAACTTGAGGACCGGGATGCCCCACTTGTCCTTGACGTCGGGGTCGATCTCGACGTAGTTTTCATATCGGGCCAGCACCTCGCCGAAGCCGCCCATGCTGATGAAGGCGCCGGCGTAATCGCGGACCTGTTTTTTGAAGGAGGAGCCGAAGCCGGGGGTTTGGAAGGCGTGGCCGGGGAAGATGCCCATGCCGGCCTCGCCCTCGAAGCCGTATCCGCGGACGAAGTTTCCGTCGCGGGTGGCGAGGTTGCGGAAGCGGGGCAGGTAGAAGCCGCCGGGGCGGCCGTCGTCGAGGGTATGGGGTTTGCCGACGAGGTCCTTGACGATGCCGGTGACGCCGGGTCCCATGACGTGCTCGCAGAAATTGTGGCCGACGTGGCCGCTGGAGTTGCCGATGCCGTTGGGGTAGAGGGTGGACTTGGAGAGCAGCATGAGGCGGGCGGACTCGAGGGTGGAGGCGCCGAGGATGACGGCGCGGGCCTTGACCTGGTAGGTCTTCATCGTTTCGGAGTCGATGAAGGAGACGCCGCTGGCCTTGCCGGTGTTTTTGTCGACGGTGACCTCGTGGACGGTCGCGTTGGTGCGGACGGTGAGGTTGCCGGTGTCCATGGCGGGGTAGATGAGGCCCGTTGGGCTGTCGAAGGCGGCGTGGATGTCGCAGCCGCCGACGCGGCGGGAGCAGGCGCCGCGGCCGTAACATTTGCTGCGGTATTTGTTGTGCTTGAGGCCGTCGCTGGTGACGCCGGCGCGGTAGGGGGTGATCAGGCGGTTCATCTTCTGCAGCGACTGGCGGAACATGATCTCGCCGCTGGTAAGGCGATTGGGGCGCTGGAAGATGCTGTCGGGGAGGTGGGGAAGATTTTCGCGGAGGCCGGAGATGCCGAGGTAGGTGTCGACTTTGTCGTAGTAGGGCTCGACGTCTTTATAAGAGATGGGCCAGTCTTCGCCGTAGCCGTCGTGGGAGGCGGCTTTGAAATCGTAGTCGGACAGGCGGAGGGCGAGGCGGCCCCAGATGGCGGTTTTGCCGCCGAGGAGGCGGGCGCGGACCCAGGCATAGGGAGTGCCGGTTGTGGGGTGGTCCTTCTCATCGACGACGACGTCGCGGGTGTAGTCGGAGTTGCCCCAGCCCTGGACGTAAGAATAGACGCGCTGGAAGCGCATGCCTTTGGCGTAGGGGCGGGGGCGGACGTTGTACTCGTTGAGGGTGAGAGCGTGTTCGTTTGAGGGCATTTCGCCGCGGCGGGGGTGGTCGTAGGGCCACTGCATGGACTTGAGCTCGCGCTCGATGGGCTGTTTTTTGCCGGCTTCGAGCAGGAGGACTTTGAGGCCGTGCGAGGTGAGGACGTGGGCTGCCATACCGCCGGCGGCGCCGGAGCCGACGACGACGGCGTCGTAGGTGACGCTGAGGTCGAGGTCGTTGGTGGGCTCGTGGGAGTGCTGGTACATGAGTGAATGATGTCCTTGAATCGAAATTCTGAGAAACCGTGATTGTATCAAGACCAAGGCGTCACGGCACATGCCCGGCGGCGCGGGCCGGGAGGGGGGAGCTGGCAGGCGGCGGCGAGGGCGCGAGGACGGCGCGGCGGGCGGGGCGGGGGTGGGCACACGGCGGGCGCGGAGATTGGCGAATTGGCGGGGATGGAGGGCTCAGGCGGCCGTTTGACCGGGCTCGAAGGGGGGTTCATCGACCCTGGGCCAGTGCGAAAAGGGCGCGCGCTCCTGGAAGGCGAAGCGTTCGTCGCTTTCGAGGTCGGGAAAACCCCATTTGGCGGCTGTGGCGACCTTGGCGAGGAGGGCGGCGTGGGCGTTGAAGTTGTCGATTTCCTCGACAGAAAAATCGAAGCCAAATTTCTTCGGGTCGAAGGGGAGCTTCTTCGCGGTGCTGTACTTGCGGAGGCCGGAGGCTTCGATGAGATCGATCTGGCGCTGGCTTTTGCGCTCGTTTTGAAGGGCGGCGAGGTTATTGATGCTGCGGCCGAGCTGTTGACGGAGGCGGTGCTCGTGCATGGAGAGGGTGGCGAGGGGGCGGGGGTCGCGGCGGAAGGTGCGGGCGGCGTCGAAAATGCCGGGTTCAGGGGAGTCAGGGGAGGGCTGCGAGCCGGCGGGATCGGAGAGGGGATGGAAAGCGGCGGCTTCGAGGGCGGCGATGCGGCGGAGGCGCCAGTGGAGGCTGGCGATTTCGAGGACGAATTCCTCTTCGAGGGCGCCGGAGGGATCCCACTCGGCGCGGATGCGGCTGCAGAAGGCTGCGTATTCGGCCGGATCTTCGCCGGGGATGACGGGGGCGAGGCTGCTGGTGAGGCCGTGGGAGAGGGCGTTGAGGCGGGAGTTTTTCTTGCCGGCTGTGGTTTTGGGGCCGGTGGAGAGTTGGGCGTTGCCGCGGTTGGCGGCGGCGCGGGAGCGTTTGGGCGAGCCGGGGGCGGCGGCTTTGACGGAATCGATGGCGATGGGTGCGTCGTTCATGGGAGATCCTTTCATCGGGAGGGAGCGTGAGCGCCCGCCTACGATACCGGGATAGCAGGCGGGCAGAGGGCGGGTTTCGAGGGCGGAAGGGAAGTGGCTGAGGGGGCGGGAGATGGAGTTGGAAGATTGTGGGGAACGAGGTTGGCGGCGGCAGTACGGCCAGAATGGCTGGAGTGGTGAATCGCTCAGGGGCCGGCTGGCCTGGCGAGCGTCCGGGCGGCAAGGTTCCGGAGCGTCCCGCAGTGAAAGCGCCAGCCGCTGTGGGCGACAGCGGCGACGGGAACTGCGACGGCGGCGTTACATTTTCGATCAGGCGACTTCACAGCCAAGTGGTATGCGGAAGCGAGCCGCCGGTGGCGTTATCCGACGCCAAATCCAGCTTGGAAACATGCGCGTACCGAAGCCCAGTCCGATTCAGAAAGCCTTCCGATCCAGCGGACGTCGCTCTGCAGCAACGTGACGGTGAACAACCTGAAGAAGGAAGGCTGATGAAGGCCCGCGTGCCGCCAATCGCGCAATTCGCAATCGGTAGGGGCCAATTCTCTCGGGGGTTGTGTTGTAATCAGACCAACAATTACGTCAGGACGAGAGCGCTGATAGAGTTCTGTGGAAAGCACCACGGCGGGTCGCACCTTGGTCGCGCCGGCGCCGGGAAACGCACCGATCACGACGTCGCCGGGTTTCAAGCTCCCTCACGCTCCTGCTGCTCGAAACGCTTCAGGGACGCGGATGTGGCTTCTCTCAGATCGTCGTCGGACCAGGTGTCCGACCACTCGACAGGCCGGCCGCCGCCCAGATCCGCTAGCTGCTGCGCCCAGTCGAGCACTTTTTTTGCCTCGCCGGGCGGAAGCATCCGCACAACCTTGATCAGCGACTCTTCACTTGCACTGAGGACCATGCTGCTCATATTCTACGCTTCTCGCGATTCGTGCTGGCTCGTGGGGTGTTTGGGGACCCACCGCTCGGAATTGACGGCGACCGGCGTGGACGTTCGAGCCGGCGCGGGTGGGTTCGGGTATTTCGTGGCGGATGTGTGCCCGGTGCGAGCGTGGATTCGCGCGGGTGATCGGGAGTGTCGGCGATGGGCTACGGGTGGAGGCTTTCCAGGGCGCGATACACTGGCGGGTTGACGGAGCGGGAGAGGAGAGAACGAGTGAAATCAGGCGTGGGGAGTACGAGGCGGGGATTTTTGCAGGGGGCGGCGGCGATGGCGGCCGGGGTTGGGCTGCGGGGGGCGGAGGCGGGGACGAGGCTGGTTTATGCGGCGACGTACAGTTCACCGAAGGGGCCGGAGGGGAGCGTAGGGCGGGGCTCGGGGATTGTGTTGTACGAGATGGACCGGGCGAGTGGGAGGCTGCGGCAGCGGGAGGTTTTCGAGAACGGGAACAATCCGTCGTGGCTGGCGCTGGACGCGGCGCGGGAACATTTGTACACGGCCAACGAGACGGACGAGTACGAGGGGACGGCGTCGGGGTCGGTGAGCTCGTTCGCGGTGGAGAAGGGGACGGGGAAGATCAGGCTGGTGAACACGTTGTCGTCGGAGGGGGCGGGGCCGGCGCACATCAGCCTGCATCCGGCGGGACGGTACGTGCTGGTGGCGAATTACGCGGGCGGGACGGTGGCGGTGCTGCCGATCGGGGCGGGCGGGGAGTTGGGCAAGGCTACGGACGTTCACCATGACGTGGGAACGGTGGGGCCGAAGCGGGCGGCGAGCGCGCCGGAAGGGAGCATGGCGATCAGCGGGCACGACAAGCCGCACGCGCACATGATTCAGGCGGACGCGACGGGGAGGTGGGTGCTGTCGGCGGACCTGGGGATGGACAAGATACTGGTGTGGAAGTTCGATGCGGAGCGGGGGAAGCTGGAGGCGAACGAGCCGGCGTGGGCGGAGCTGCCGCCGGGGGACGGGCCGCGGCACTTTCTGTTTCATCCCAACGGGAGGTGGGTGTACTCGCTGCAGGAGGAAGGCTCGACGATGGTGTTGTGGGATTGGGACGGGAAGCTGGGGCGGCTGAAGGCGCGGCAGACGGCGTCGACTTTGCCGAAGGCTTTCAAGGGGACGAATTTCACATCGGAGCTGGCGCTCGGGCCGGACGGGCAGTTCTTGTACGTGGCGAACCGCCTGCACGACACGATTGCGTGGTTCCGGATCGGGGCGGGCGGGGAGATGAAGTGGGCGGGGGAGGAGTGGACGCGGGGAGATTATCCGCGGAGTTTCACGATCGACCCGGAGGGACGGTTTCTGTATTCGTGCAACCAGAGGGGGGACGCGATCACGACGTTCCGGATCCGGAAGGAGACGGGGGCGCTGGAGTTCACGGGGGAGTATACGGCGGCGGGGACGCCGGCGGCGCTGGTGTTTCTGAGCTGAGGGGGCGGTAAGGCTATAATAAAAAGAGGCGGCGCGGCGGGCGATGCCTCGCCGAAGCTCCGGCGGCTCCCGTCCGGAAGTCCGCGGAAACGACCAGGTTCACCCCATTGATTTCTCTGAACAATATCTCTATGCGCTTCGGCGCCCGTGTGCTTTTTGAAGACGTGACGGCGACGTTTCTGACAGGCCGGCGGTATGCCATTACCGGGCCGAACGGGGCGGGCAAATCGACGTTGATGAAGATACTGACGGGGGAGATTGAGCCGGAGAAGGGATCGGTGACGCGGCCGAAGAAGATGGGCGTGCTGAAGCAGGACCAGTTTGCTTTCGACCAGTACCGGGTGCTGGATACGGTGATCATGGGCAACCCGGGGCTGTGGGAGGCGCTGCGGCAGCGGGAGGAACTTTATGAGAAAGACCCGGCGACGTTGACCGATGAAGACGGGATGAGGCTGGGGGAGCTCGAAGGAATCGTGGGCGAGGAGGACGGCTACACGGCGGAGACGGACGCGGCGATTCTGCTGGACGGGCTGGACATCGGGGAGGGTCTGCACGAGCGGCGGATGGGGGAACTGCAGGGCGGGCAGAAGGTGCGGGTGCTGCTGGCGCAGGCGCTGTTCGGCAATCCGGCGGCGCTGCTGCTGGACGAGCCGACGAACAACCTGGATCTGGACTCGGTGCACTGGCTGCAGGACTATCTGAAGAACTACGCCGGGTGCCTGATTGTGATTTCGCACGACCGGCATTTTCTGAACGAAGTGTGCACGCACATCGCGGACATCGATTACCAGACGGTGATCACGTACACGGGCGGCTACGACGACATGGTGCTGGCCAAGACGCAGGCGCGGACGCGGATTGAGGCGGAGAACGCGCAGCGGGAGAAGAAGATCACGCAGTTGAACGAGTTCATCGCGCGGTTTTCGGCGGGGACGAGGTCGTCGCAGGTGACGTCGCGAAAGAAGGAAGTGGAGCGGCTGCAGACGGCGGAGCTGGCGAAATCGAACATCCAGCGGCCCTACATCCGGTTCGACATGAAGCGGCCGTCGGGGCGGCATCCGCTGGAGGTGAAGGGGCTGAGCAAGGGGTATGGGGACGAGGAAGTGATCCGGGGATTTTCAGCGCCGGTGAGCCGGGGGGAGAAGATCGCGCTGATGGGGCGGAACGGAGCGGGGAAGACGACGATGCTGCGGGCGTTGATCGGGAACGCGCCGGGAGTGGAGAAAGAGGCGGGGCTGAAGTTGGACGACGGCGTGGTGGGGTGGGGGCACGAGGTGGCGGTGGGATACTTCGCGCAGGACCACCGGGAGACGATCCGGGGCGGGGTGAGCGTGATCGAGTGGCTGCACGATTTCGACCCGCAGGCGTCGCAGATTGAGCTGCGCGGGGTGCTGGGGCAGATGCTGTTCAGCGGCGACGATGCGATGAAACAGACCGATGCGTTGTCGGGCGGGGAAGCGGCGCGGCTGATTTTTTGCAAGCTGATGCTGCAGAAGGCGAACGTGCTGGTGCTGGACGAGCCGACGAACCACCTGGACCTGGAGTCGATCAACGCGCTGAACGTGGCGCTGCAGAAATACGAGGGGACGCTGCTGCTGGTGACGCACGATCACGACGTGATTGATGAAGTGGCGACGCGGATCTGGCACTTCGGGGCGGAGGGGATTGAGGACTTCGCCGGGCCGTACGCGGAGTGGGTGGACCAGGCGGACGAGCGGGTGGCGTAGCGCGCGCTCAGGCGTTGGGGAAGGTGCAGAGGGGATCGGTGGCGAGAGGGTCGCCGGTGGCCGAGAAGGCGCGGGCGCGGGAGCCTCCGCAGAGGGCGTGGTAGCGGCAGACGCCGCAGGGGCCGTGGAAAGAGAGCGGGTCGTGGAGGTCGCGGAACAGGGGAGCATCGCGGTAGACGGTGACGATGCTGGAGGTGCGGACATTGCCGGCGGTGACGGGGAGGAAGCCGGCGGGGCAGATGTCGCCTTTGTGGGAGACGAAGACGACGCCGTGGCCGTCGCGGATGCCGAAGCCGCGGGCGGCGCCGGAGCGGCCGATCTGTTCGCCGGCGAGGCCTTCGGCGCGCATGGTTTCAATGGCCACGCGGCGGTAGGAGGGGGCTTCGGTGGTGGCGACGGTGAAGGGGGCGGTGGAGGAGATGGAGTAGATCCAGCGCATGAGTTCCTCGGCTTCTTCGGCGGGAAGCGGCTGGAGGACTTTGCCGCGGCCGACGGCGATTAAGAAGAAGAGACTCCAGCGGGAGACGGGCTGGTCGGCCAGGAGATGGAAGATGGCGGGGAGATCGGGGGCGGTTTCGGCGGAGACGAGGGTGTTGACCTGGAGGGGCATGCCGAACTCGCCGGCCCATTGCATGGCCTGGAGGGTGAGGTCGAAGGTGCCGGGGACTCCGCGGATGGAGTCGTGGAGCGAGGAGCAGGAACCGTCGAGGCTGAGGCCGAGGCCGGTGATGCCGTGTTGTTTGAGCTTCGCGATGGTGTCGCGGGTGAGAGCGGGAGTGGCGGCGGGAGTGATGGAGGCGGGGATGCCGAGGCGGTGGGCCTCGTCGATGAGGTCATAGAGGCGATGGCGGGCGAGAGGGTCGCCGCCGGTGAAGATGAGATGGGGAAGAGGGGAGCCGAAGCCGGGGATCTGGCGGAGGAAATTGACGCTGTCTTCGAAGCTGAGTTCTTCGGGATCGGCGCAGGGGACGGCCTCGGCGCGGCAGTGGCGGCAGGCGAGGGCGCAGGCCTGCGTGGTTTCCCAATAGACGTTGAGGGGCGTTTGGGAATAGTCGCGGGGGGCGCCGTGGGTGTGGAAGGGAGAGGGGGCGTACATGGGATTCAAAAAAGTCTCCGTGCGTGGGGAGGCAATTGGGAGGCCAGGAAAAAAGGCGCAAGAAGGGCGAAGATGCGAAGAAAAACGGGGTGTGAGGCGGGGGTGTGGTAAATCTGGCGCAGCAGGTGCGTGGAACCGCGCAGGGGAAGGCGCGATAGGCTGGAAGGGATGAAACACTACCCGGAATTCGACTTGAAGGGGCAGGTAGCGCTGGTGACGGGGGCGGGGCGAGGGCTGGGAAGGGCGATCGCGCTGGCGCTGGCCGAGGCGGGGGCGGACGTGGCGCTGGGGTTGAGGGACGCGGCGGGCGGCGACGGGCCGGCGGAGGAGATCGCGGCGATGGGGCGGCGGGTGGTGGCGCTGCAGATGGACGTGGGGGACAAGGGGCAGGTGACGCGGGCGGTGGAGGAAGCGGCCGAGCGGTTGGGGCGGTTGGACATTTTAGTGAACAACGCGGGGATCGCGCCGGAGAACC
>DAIDHC010000121.1 GCA_027452065.1 Bryobacterales bacterium | reverse complement strand
AAGCTCTCTCAGCGCGATCAGGTGATTCTGGACCACCTACCCCTGGTACGGGTCATTGCGGTCCGGGTGCATGCCAATCTCCCGGTTCACGTGGAACTCGAGGACCTCGTTCACGCCGGCGTGCTCGGACTCATCGACGCGGTGAGCAAATACAACCCGAGTAAGCAGGTCGCTTTCTCCGGATACGCCAAGCACCGGATCAAGGGCGCCATCCTCGACAGCCTCCGCCAGATGGATTGGGCTTCGCGCGACCTCCGGCGGCGCCAGAAACAGGCCGAAGCCGCCGCCCACGAACTCACCTCCGAGCTCAGCCGGCTGCCGACCGAAGAGGAGATCGCCGGCCGCCTCGGCATCGAGGTCCATCGCTGGCGCCGTCTGTCGCTCGAAATGCGCAACTCGGGGGTCATCTCGGCCTCCACGCGCGTCCAGGAACAGGACGACCTTCCGGCGCCCGATTTTCCCGCCCGGCCCGACACCCAGCCGGACAATCTCTTCGTGCGCGCCCAATTGCGCTCCATGCTCAGCACCGCCATGAAAACGCTTCCCGAGCGCTACCAGAAAGTGGTGACGCTGTACTACTCCGGCGAAATGACGATGAAGGAAATCGGCGGCCTCATGGGCATCAACGAAAGCCGCGTCAGCCAGATTCACAAATCGGCGCTTGAGCGGATGGCCGCCGCTCTCGAACAAAACGGCGTCCACTCGGCCCAGGAATTCTGACCCCGCGCCGCTCATCGCACCTCGATCCGATACGGCATCAGCTCCAGCACACCGTCCTCGAGCAGCAGCCGTGCCGTCGGCTCCAGCCACTTCAACCCGGCTCCGGCCGGCGTCGCCGCCAGCCGGCGCGATTCCCAGGCTCCGAGCAACGGCCCGGCCATCGTTTCCACCGACGGCGACTCGTCATCGCGGCTGCTCAAAAGCACCTCGAGCAGCGAACGCCTGGCCGGATACGGCACCAGCGTGATTCGCGCGCTCGCCGCGATTCCCGCTTTCTTCTTCACCATCTCGATCGCCCGATCCAGCCCGCCCAGCTCGTCAATCAGGCGGTTGTCCCGCGCCTGCGTCCCCAGCCATACCCGGCCCTGCGCCAGCAGTTCGATCTCTTCCGGCTTGCGTTTCCTGCCCTCGGCCACTCTCTTCAAGAAGCCCTGGTAGAAACGCTGGATCTCGTCCTCCACTTTCTTCTGCCCGTCGGCCGACAACGGCTCGTAGTCGCTGTCGATGGCCGCGTACTTTCCCCGCTGCATGGAGTCCTTCTCGATCCCCAGTTTGTTGTACAGCCCGCGCGCGCTGAATCGGTTGTAGATCACGCCGATCGAACCGGTGAGCGTGTTCGGATACGCTACGATCGGATCCCCGGTCATCGAGATGAAATACCCGCCCGAGGCCGCGTAGTCGCTCATCGAGATCACCATGGGTTTCTTCCTGCTCAGCTCCCGCGCGGCGTTCAGAATTTCGTCCGAGGCAACTCCGTCCCCGCCCGGCGAATCCACGCGCAAGATCACACCTTGGATGCTGGCGTCCGATCCCACCTCTCGCAGCACTTTGTTGAGCCGCCCCGACACGATCAGCCCGTCCTGAAAGCCCGAGTCCCCCCGCCCGCTCACGATCATCCCCTCGCCCACCACCAGCGCGATGCGCTTCGGTCCTTGCACACCGGGCACGGACGAGGCCGGAATCTTCACGTAAGTCCGCAAGGGCACCAGTTTCGGCTCGTGTTCGTGCAGCCGGCGCTTCAACTCCCGCATGACCGAGTCGTCGAATCCCACACCGTCCACCCAACCGCCGGCGAAGGCCCGCTCGCCCGAAACCGGCCCCTGGTCGATGAACTCCTTCACCTGGTCCACTGTCTTGCGCCTGGCCCGCGCGATGGTCTCCACCAGATCGCCGTAGTACTGATCCAGCACCTGGCCCAGCACCTCCCGTGTCTCGGGGCTCATCGAGGTGCGCGTAAACATGTCGCCCGCGTCTTTGTATTTGCCCGCGTGCACGACGTCCGCCTTGACGCCCAGCTTGTCGAGGGTGTCTTTAAAGTACATCGTCTCCAGCCGCAGCCCCTTGACGTCGAGAGAGTCCTGGGGCGCCATGAAGATCCGGCCGGCCCCCGAGGCCAGGTAATACTCGCGCACGCCCGGATTGCGCAGATAAGCCACCAGAGGCTTACCGGATTTTTGGAACTGGTCCAGCTCCATGCGCAGCTCCTGGAGCTTCGCCCAGCCCGCCGTCACCCCGCGCGGCTCGATCACCACGGCTTCGATCCGCGGATCGGCCGCCGCCTTCTTCAGCGCCAGCCAGACGTCGGGCAGCGACACCGGATTTTGCGACTCGAGAAACGGCAGCGGCATTTCGGGCGGCGCCTTCTCCGGGACATCGCCTTCCAGCCGCAGCATGAGGACCGAATCCGGTCCGATGGACGGCGGCCGCGCGGCGAACCGCATCAGCGCCAGTCCGACCAGCACCACCGCCAAACCGCAAAACAGAATGCCCGTGAGCAGGCCCAGTAGAAATTTTTTCACCGATAACCTTCCGCCAGTATTATGGCGAAGCCGGGGGGAAAAAGCACCCACGGCGCCGCCTTCCCGCCGGCGGGCTCGCCGGAGACCCGCCCGGCACCCACCTGTTTCACTCCGCGCCCCGCGCCCGCACCATCAGCGCCGGGGCCGCCCGGCCGGACTGCGGTCCGGAGGACACGCTCATTACCCATGCGCCCGCGCCGGATGCCTGCGCCACCCGTCCCCGACCGGACGCGCCTGGCACTCGCCGCCTTCCTCCGAACCTCGGCTCGGATCGGGCGCTCGCCTCCCTCGCGCCATCATCGCCGGACGCCTGCGCCACCCGTCCCCGACGGGACGCGCCCGGCACTCACCGTGCTCCGCCGGGCCGGGCCGCGGCTCGGATCGAGCATTCGCCGCCCTCGCGCCATCAGCGCCGGACAACGACCCTGCCCGTCCCGGACCGGGAACGCCCCGCGCTCGCCGGACGCTGCGCGGGTTAGCCGCGCGCGCACCGCGCTCACGCCGACGCGCCGGCCTAGACAGGCTGCTGGATCTGGATGATCTTTTTCTGGATGGCGTACTGCACCAGTTGCGCTTTGTTGTGGATATCCAGCTTGCGCATCAGGTTGAACTTGTGAGCCTCAATCGTCTTCACGCTCAGGTTCAGATCGCAGGCGATCTCCTTCACCGACTTGCCTTCGGCCAGGAATTTGATCACTTCTTTCTCGCGTGGCGTCAGTGTCGCCAGCCGCGACTTCGGCGCGCTGGCCCGGATGTGGTTCCGGAAGCCGTCGACAAGTTGGGACAGCATCCGGGGACTCACATAGTTGCCGCCGCGAGCCACGTCGCGCACGGCGCCGGCCAACTGCGTCGCCGGACTGTCTTTCAGAATGTAGCCGCTGGCGCCCACTTCCATCGCTTCCACCAGGTAATCCTCGTCGTCGTACATGGTGAGAAAGATGATGCGCGTGTCGGGTTGCGCGCGCCGGATCTGCCGCGCCGCCTCGAAGCTGCTCAACCCGTTCATTCCGACATCGAACAGAATGACGTCCGGACGCAGTTGTCCGGCCAGGGCCAGCGCCTCGGCCGCGCTCGACGCCTCCCCGGAAACTTCCAGATCCGGCTCGGCAGCCAGTAGGGTTCGAATGCCCTGACGAAACAGCGTATGGTCATCCGCAAGCACGATCTTGATCTTCGACATATTCATTCCCTTCGAATTCGGTTCCTGCCGGGTCGGCTTCCCGAGCCGGCAGCCAGATCCGGATCGTTGTTCCGGCTCCAGCCGTTTTCTTCCTCTCTTTTTTTCCGCCCGCCGGGCGGCTGTCCACTTCCATACGGCCGCCGAGCAGCGTAACCCGCTCCCGCAGCCCCCTCAAACCGTGCGAGCCGTTTCGCTCAAAGGCTTTTCGCGAGTCGAACCCGACCCCGTTGTCCTCGGCCTGGACTCTGATCCATCTATCGGCGCGTTGCACCGAAAGGTTTACAATCGAGGCCCCGGAATGCTTGGCGATGTTGTTGCAGCACTCCTGAAGAATCCGGTAGATGCTGATCTCGACCTCGTGCGTGAGGCCTTCGAGTCCGGCCCCGCGATAGCGCACCTGGCCGCCGAACACCGCCCGGAAGCGCTGGACCAGTTGCCGCAGCGCCGCTCCCAGGCCCAACTGCTCGAGCGCCGCCGGGCTCAGGGCGGCAATCAGCCGGCGCATCTCGACAATGGTGCGCTCAGTGATCGCGCGCGTCTCGACGAGGCGCGCCTTCAGCCCGGCGTCGGAAGCCGCCTCGGCCGCCTGCTCGAGCATCTCCAGATGCAGCCGGATGCACAGCAGAGACTGCCCGGCCTCGTCATGCAACTCGCGGCTCACGCGCCGGCGCTCGGCTTCCTCCACCTGGATCATGCTTCGCGCCAGTTTTCTGACCTGTTCTTCGCTGCGCGACAAAGTGTCGGTGAGCCGCGCTTTTTCCATCGCCAGCGAACAGCGCTCGGCCGCCGCCGACAAAAGCTCCCGCTCGCGAGGCAGGCAGCGGTAGGACTTTTCGAATCCGAACTGGAACACGCCCGAGAGCTTGCCGTCGTCCTGCAGAGGCACCGACCAGCAGGATGGGAACCGCCCGCGCCAGCTCGCGTCCAGAATGCAGTGCGCCAGCGGCTGGCCGACCTCGATGTCGATAGGCTGGGACAGCAGTTGCACCGCCGGGCCCTTGGCCGGGCGCCATCCGACGCCCTGTCCCTGGCCGCCGGTGGCCGCCCGCAGCACCCACCGCTCCCTCACCGCGTCAAACAGATACAAGTTGCCGCGCGAGGCCCGGCAGTAGCGGGTGAGCGTCACCAGAAACCGTTGCAGCAGATGGTCCACGCTACGCGAGACCAGTTCGTCGTGAAACAGATCGAGCAGCGTTTGCGCCTCGGCCTCGCGCACCTGATAGGCCGCGTCGTTCAGCGCGATCTGGGTGCGCAGGTGCAATTGCGCCATCGCCCACTTCAGCCGCGACGACTCCGCCTCGCCCGCTTCGTCGAGCATCGGCGCCAGCATGCGGTGGTAGTCCAGCAGAGCCTCGGCCGCGCGGTCCGGCGCCACCTGCAGCTTGGCCAGCCGCCGCCCGTTGTAGCCCACCTGTTCCAGAAATTCGTCCAGTTGCCGGCCTTCCACCAGCAGCATTGCCGCGGCGCCCACGGTCAGCTTCTCCAGCGCCGCCACGGCCAGGGGTTCGAACCCGGCCCGCTCCAGCGTCTCCTGGTAAAGCTTCTCCAGACGCCTGCTTTCCGGGATAATCCTGCCGGCTAACGAAACGACGGTCTGAGTTGCCGGGAATCCGCCTGCTGGGTGCATCTAAGGGTCTCATCGGCTAAATCCCCGTGCGGCTTGAAGGAA
>DAIDHC010000120.1 GCA_027452065.1 Bryobacterales bacterium | reverse complement strand
CCTGATTCGGGGCGCGTATCCGCCCGTTGCCGTGCGCCTGGAAGACCGGCTTGAATACATTCGCAGCTTGCAACAAGAACAGGCCGGACAAGGAGCGGATGATTTTGATGCCCTGCTTTACCGGCGACTGGACGCGACTTTGGGGGAGTACTTGAGCGCCTTGGAAGAGGCGCGGACCCCGGAGCCCAAGCCCTGACGTCTCTGAACGGGCGCTTTGCGAGACGGCGATTGCAAGGCTTCTGAGGCGGGTTCGCTACGGGAACGGCATCCAAAGCCACACTTGTCCAGATTAGGGACAGCAGTGGTTGGGCGGCAGAGGCGGATTCGTTGCACCGGCGTTGAAGGTTCCGGAGCGGCGATTGGACGAGCGTGCCTGATAGCGACCGAATCGAGTTGCGCTAAGAGCGCCAAGCAGTTCTTCCGGATCTTTCGATATAGAACGGGGCCGCCGGTTTCCCGAGATCTGCAAGCGCACCCGCATCCGGAGGGCGACGACGCCATGGGGGTTGCCGCCGGCACGAGCTGGAAGAATCCGCGGCCGCGGGGCGAGAGGGATCGACCCGTGCGCGTCTGTGATACTCAGTCGCGCATGAGATGGGCGTCGCCTGCCGCATCATTCAGCGGACTTGAGGGGCGGGACACTGGTTCGGGAAGGTGGCGCGCCCGGAGGGACTCGAACCCCCGGCCTATTGATTCGAAGTCAATCGCTCTATCCGGCTGAGCTACGGGCGCGTCTCACTTCATTATAGGGAGGGCCGGCGCGGGGGGCGAGGCGGCGGGGATGAGGCTCCGATTCGGCCGTTCCTATGCGCGGGGTGGCTCTCGCCTGGCTGCGGTGCGCGTGCTTTCGTCCCGCACATCAATCGTCGCGCTTCTTTGGTTGGAAATGTTATTTCTTATCGAACCCTAAGCCCGACTCGAGTCCAGCTTGGGTGTGACTTGGGTGCGGTGCGCGCAGGGGGTGTTTTTGTTACGCTGGCGTCGATGCGTTTCGTCCCGCGCACGTCGCTCTCGTTTGATCTCGCCGCAGTGATCGAGGATGCGATGGCCGACTGGTCAACGATTCGGGAGACCGACCTTGACAGTCCGCCCCCAGAGTCCTCCGTCGATTTCATTGTCGCCGAATTCGAGCGACGTGGCCTTCGCCGGTCGAGCGACGATTCGGACGATGCCCTCTTTAACGCTGACTCGTCGGCCATGCAGTTCCGTCAGGCCGTCATTGCCGCCCTGGACCACTGTTTTTTAGAGGCGGAAGTTCGCCCAAGAAGTGCTGCGGAGAATGACGACTACAACCGGGAATGTGGCGAGTAACGCCCCGGGGCGCGGATTTGGCCCGCTGCCCGTCGCGGAAGTATCTCCGGTCGGCGCGGCGGGACGGGGGGTTGGGAGGGGCGGATCGGCAGTTGGAACGGCCGGGGAGGAGCGGTGACGGCGAAGATCGCGAGGCGACGCGGCGGCGGAGGGAAGCCGGTTCGTTTGCGGGCGTAGCCACTGGGGCTGTCGTAGGCGTCGCGGGGCGCGGGGCCGCGATAGGATGAGGGGCATGCATGAGGAAGTGGAGATCAAGATACGGGTGGGATCGGCGGGGGAGGCGCGGGCGCGGATCGGGGCGATGGGGTTTGTGGAGACGCGGGGGAGGGAGTTTGAGGCGAACGTGATGTTTGACACGGGGGAGCGGAGTTTACGGCGGCGGGGCGAGGTGCTGAGAGTGAGAGAGAGCGGGGGGCGGGGGTTGATTACGTACAAGGGACCGGGCGTGGCGGGGAGGCACAAGCGGCGGGAGGAGATCGAGACCGAAGTGGCGGACGCGCGGGCGATGGAGGCGATGCTGGAGCGGCTGGGATACGAGCGCGTGTTCCGGTATGAGAAGTACCGGGCCGAGTATGGCAGGCCGGGCGAGGCGGGGGTGGTGACGGTGGATGAGACGCCGGTGGGGGTGTTTTACGAGATTGAGGGCGAGGCGGAGTGGATCGATGCGACGGCGCGGCTGCTGGGGTATGGGGAGAAAGACTACGTGACGGCGAGTTACGGGCGGCTGTATGAGGAGCACCGGAGCAGGCACGCGGAGGCGCCGGCGGACATGGTATTCGGCGGAGAAGGGGAAGCGGGCGGGAATCCGCAATAGAATGAAGAAGTGAAAATCGAGGAGGGGCTGAGGCAGGCGACGGCGAAGCTGGACAAGCTGCGCGAAGAGATCGCCAAGGTGATTGTGGGGCAGCAGGACGTAGTGGACGGGGTGCTGATCTGCCTGCTGGCGGGGGGGCACGTGCTGCTGGAAGGCGTGCCGGGGCTGGGGAAGACGACGCTGCTGCGGACGCTGGCGCGGGTGCTGCGGCTGAAGTATTCGCGGATCCAGTTCACGCCGGACCTGATGCCGGGCGATATCGTCGGCAGCATGATTATCGAGACGGCGGAGACCGGGGCGAAGGCGCTGCGGTTCCAGCCGGGGCCGATATTTTCGAACCTGGTGCTGGCGGACGAGATCAACCGGGCGACGCCGAAGACGCAGAGCGCGCTGCTGGAGGCGATGCAGGAGAGGACGGTGACGAGCGGAACGGCGACGCACCAGTTGGAGGCGCCGTTTCTGGTGATGGCGACGCAGAATCCAATTGAGATGGAGGGGACGTATCCGCTGCCGGAGGCGCAACTGGACCGGTTTTTGATGAAGATCGTGGTGAACTATCCGTCGCGGGAGGAGCTGAACCGGATTGTGGAGCGGACGCTGCGGCGGGAGGAGACGGAGCTCGAGGAGGTGCTGGACCGGGGGGCGATCCTGGAGCTGCGGGAGTTCTGCAAAGAGGTGCTGGTGGCGCCGCACGTGAGGGATTTCGCGATCGACCTGGTGCTGGCGACGCAGCCGGGAACCGAAGGGGCGCACGCGGCGGCGAACCGGTACATCCGGTACGGGAGCTCGCCGCGAGGGGCGCAGGCGCTGGTGGAATGCGGACGGGTGCTGGCGCTGATGCGGGGGAGGCTGAACCTGAGCGTGGACGACGTGCGGGAGATTGCGCCGGCGGTGCTGCGGCACAGGATCATACTGAACTTCGACGCGCACGCCGACGGGCAGACGGCGGACATGCTGCTGGGAGAGATTCTGCGGTCGGCGGCGCAGCCGGTGCGATGACCAGCGAGCCGCTCATCGACACGCCGTTTCTCCACCGGCTGGAGCGGCTGGCGGTGCGCTGGCAGAAATCGCTGCCGGGGCTTGTTGGGGGGCACAACGTGTCGCGGTTTGCGGGGCCGGGGCAGGAGTTTCTCGATCACCGGCATTTTCATCACGGCGACGATTTGCGGGCGGTGAACTGGCGGGCGTACCTGCGGCTGGAAAAGCTGTTTCTGAAGATGTTCCAGGTGGAGCCGCGGGTGCCGGTGAGGATGCTGCTGGACACCAGCGCGTCGATGATGACGGGCGAGGGGACGACGAAGTTCGACTATGCGCGGAAGCTGGCGGCGGCGCTGTGCTACGTGGGGCTGGTGCGGCTGGACGCGATCCGGATACAGCCGTTCCGGGAGCACCTGGAGGACTCGCTGCTGTGCAGCGGCGGGAGGCACCGGTTCATGCCGGCGGTGCATTTTCTGACCGGGATGAAGGCGGGAGGGCGGACGCGGTTTCTGGAAGTGGCGCGGGAGTTCATCGCGGAATATCCGCAGCGGGGGCTGGTGATCGCGATCTCGGATTTTCTGGACGAGGAAGACTGTCTGAAGCCGCTGCAGTACCTGACGGACTTCGGGCAGGAGCTGCTGGTGATCCAGGTGTGGGCGGAGGAGGACCGGACGCCGCCGTGGGAGGGCTTGCTGGAGCTGAGGGACGCCGAGACAGGCGAGGTGAGGGAGATGAGCCTGGACGAGGAGGGGCGGCGGGAGCACACGGAGGCGTTCGACCGGTATGCGCGGAGGATCCAGGAAGCGGCGCTGCGGGGCGGAGGGCGGTACGTGGGGTTGAGCACGGCGACGCCGGTGGAAGAGGCGGTGTTCGGGCCGCTGATGTCGGCGGGGGGAGTGGAGTAGAGGGCGATGACGCTGCTGAACCTGAACCTGGCGGAGCTGCTGGGGCTGCTGGGCGGGGTGGCGGGGATTGTGGTGGCGCTGTATCTGCTGGACCGGGCGCGGCGGAAGCAGGTGGTGGCGACGCTGCGGTTTTATCCGGGGAATGCGGAGGCGCCGGAGAAGGCGCACCGGAGGAAGCTGAGGCAGCCGTGGTCGATGCTGCTGCAACTGGCGAGCATGGCGCTGCTGCTGCTGGCGCTGGCGCAGTTGCGGATCGGGCGGGCGGGGGCGCCGGCGCGGGACCACGTGTTGATCCTGGACACGTCGGCGTGGATGGGAGCGCGGGTGGGAGCGGGGCGGCTGATGGAGCAGGCGCGGGCGGCGGCGCGGCGGTATGTAGAGGGGATGGCGGCGGGGGACAGGGTGATGGTGGTGCGGGCGGACGCGCTGGCGACGCCGGTGACCGGGTTCACGACGGACCGGAAGGCGGCGGTGGAGGCGATTGACGCGTCGCAGCCGGGCTGGACGGT
>DAIDHC010000119.1 GCA_027452065.1 Bryobacterales bacterium | reverse complement strand
AGGTAGACGGTGTGGGGGTGGGAGTCGGAGTCGGTCTCCTCGACCTGGGCGGGCTTCCAGCCGGGGACGGCGTAGTCGTGGGAGATGACGCGGGCGCCGGGCTTGAGGAGCTTTTCCAGGCGCGGGCGGAGGCTCTCGTTGGAGGTGCGCATGAGGTAGATGGTGACGACGTCGGCGGAGCTGAGATCGACATTGAGCAGGTCGCCGTGGATGACTTTGATCTGATTCTGGAGGCCGTAGGTGGCGATTTTGTCGAGGGCGCGCTTATAGACTTTGTCGGAGAGCTCGACGCCGACGGCGTGGACATGGTACTTCTGGACGGCGGTGATGAGGACGCGGCCGTCGCCGCAGCCGAGGTCGTAGAGAGTCTCGCCGGGCTTGAGGTTGGCCATTTCGAGCATGCGGTCGACGATGTTCTGGGGCGAGGGGACGTAGGGAGCGAGGCTGTGCGCGTAGGGGCTGAGACCGGACTGTCCGAAGGCGGAAGCCGCGGCCGAGAGCAACAGAAATGACACGAGCGGCAATGCGGAACGTCTCATCGTGAACAGGCTCCCTCTACCGACTAGAGATGGCTGAGGCGGATCTCTCGTTTCTTGATTTTACAATGTGAGTCACGATTTCGTTGACCGCCAGCCAAAGATCGCGGGGCTCGGTGATGGTGTATTCGTAGCCACGAAAGAACTTAACTGCTTTACCGATGGAATCCTGCCAGGGTACGGCCTGAGGATTCCGATTATAGTTCATATAGAAGACGGGAAAGTCGATATCGCCGAGTTTTTTGAGGGAATCGGAGGGGATATCGGAGTCGAGCATGATTTTGGGGCCGGCGAAGATGAGGGCGTCGGGGTGGCCGGCGCCGGCCTCCTGGCGGATGAGGGAAGCGAGAAATTCGGTGTCGGAGTGTTTTTCGGCGAGCTTGTGGTAGTCGACGGTGCCGAGCCTGATGGACTGAAGGGCGTCGCCGAGGGCGGGAAAATCGATGCGGTCGGCGTCGTCCTGGCGGAAGATGACGCGCTGATCCTGCATATTGAAGGCGACGAGGGAGAATTTTCCGAAGCGGGGCTCGCGGCTGATGCCGCGGAGGATGGAGACCAGGGCGCTGGTTTCGACGGGCTGAAGGGTGGAAGCGAGCGAGTTCTGGGGGGCGAAGTTGATGAGGATGCGAACGTTCATGGAGGGAGAGGGGGAGCGGCGGACGGGGGGCTCTTCCTGGAACTGCTCGGTGACGGAACGCTCGACGGCGCCGATGGCGAGGCTGGGTTGGAGAGTTTTCTCGCGGTTGGTGAGGACGGCGCCGGAATCCCAAGAAGAGGAGCAGACGCGCTCGCTGCGGTCGCGCATGAGCCAGTCGACGTGGTAGTTGCCGGGGCCGAGGTCGAAGGCGCCCTGGAGGGTGGCGAAGCCTTTGGCGTCGGAGTCGATGGGCGGGACGCGGACGCGCTGGGTGAAGTAAACGGGCTCGGCCTGGTGGTCCTGGCTGGTGACGCGGAACAGGATGGTGAGAACGTCGTCGGAGCCGGCGAATTCCTGCAAGGGGACCGAGACGTCGTAGCCGGCGTGGAAGCGGAGGTCGAAGCCGAGAGCGGGGCGGTCGGGAGTGACCGAGCAGGCGAGATCGGAGCGGGGGTCGCCGGCTTCGAGGATGGCGAGGTCGGAGTTGAAGAGGATGACGTGGCCGCCGGGGCCGTCGCCGGTGAGCAAGGTTTGGGAGTGGAGGGCGAAGGGAGCGAGCGCAAGGACAGCGACGGCGCGCAGCCGGCGGAATTGCCGTGCGGCCGGGGAGACGAAGCAGAGACTACGCTTCTCTTTCCGGATCACCGGTTCTCCCATCCCTCCAGTCAACATCACGCACAACGCCACCGGGCGCGGGCTGTGATTGGCGAAGTCGAGCGCGCCCCGCGCCGTGGGCTCAAGAGCAAGCGCGCCGGCAGCGCTACCTTGCTGGCCTCTATTGTATAGTGCGCGGAGGCGCGACATGCAATCCCCGATTAGAAGAATTTTTGAGCGAGGGATTTGCCGCGGGCGGGGGGAGGGGATTTGCCGTGTGCCGCGGGTGGGGCGGCGGGGCGGCCGCGGCGGCGCTGGAGGCAGTGAGCGAGTTCGCAGGATGGTGGGTGAGATGAGAGAGGAGAGCATTTGCGAGCACTGAATTGATGTTGTGCGGAGGAGGGGTGCCGCAGAATTTCGGTTGTGCTACATTGCAAGGGATTATGGCATCGCGCAGCGTCAACAAAGTGATCTTGATTGGGAACCTGGGGCGGGACGCGGAGACCAAGTTCACGTCGTCGGGGGTGCCGGTGACGCGGTTTTCGGTGGCCACGAGCCGGCGCTGGAAGGACCAGCAGACCGGGGACTGGAAAGAAGAGACGAACTGGACGAACGTGTCGTTGTGGCGGCAGGAGAACGTGGGGCAGTACCTGACCAAGGGCAAGCAGGTGTATGTGGAGGGGCGGCTGCAGACGCGGAGCTACGACGATAAGGAAGGCAAGAAGGTTTACACGACCGAGGTGATCGCCGACGAAGTGATTCTGCTGGGCGGGCGGAACGAAGGGGCGCCGGACGAGTTCAGCCAGCAGCCGGCATCGATGCCGCGGAGCGCGCCGAAGCCGCGGACGGCGGCGGCAGCGCCGGAGGACGCGGGCTTCGACGCCGGGATCACGGACGACGACGTACCGTTCTGATTCGGGGATAAAGGGTGCGCGGGCGGCTTCGAGGAGCGGCGCTTCCGGTGTGGGCCGCGGTGCTCGGCCTGTCGCTGGACGGGGCGCAGGACCGGGGCCTGGAGAGAGTCAAGGGCGAGTCGGCGAAGTTGCGCGAATTGCGTTGGCCGGAGGATGGATTTGCCTGGAAGAAGGACGACGCTCTTCGCGATCGGACGGCGGGATTTGAAGCAGCGATCCGGGATTGGGTGGAGTCGCGGCTTCCCCGGTCGAGGCAGGCGCTTGACGCTCAGTTTCCGTTTCTGAAAGATCGGCTGGAGAAGGCACTGGGACACGAGGGCTTGATGCTGCGGTCCCGAAACTCGGACGATCTCACGCCGGGTTTCATTCGGGGGTTGGAGCTGTCGCGGCCCGCGGAAGACGGGGATGAGCTGACGGTTACGGCGGGGGTGGCGATTCCGTGCGGGAGCGACGATGCGGTCTACGTATACGATTACCGGCGGGGGGTGCCGCGGCGCGTTCTGGAATCGCACGGCGCGGGGGAGTTTGACGAAAGCATTTCCGGGGTTCAATTCTCGAAGCGCGACGCGGCCGGGAATCAACTCATTTTGACGCTGCGGCGCGCACCGCAGTGCGCCGGGGGCTGGAATTCGCTGTCCTACGATCTTTTCCGGTGGGCGGCGGGGGCGAGCGGCGCCAGACGCATCTTCGGAGGGCGGCACGGGATCTTCCTCGCCCACGATAAAGCATGGCAGGTTCGCCTGGAGCCCGACGATGTCCTGATGGAGATCAGGGCCCGTAGCATCGACTCCGCGCTGCACGACCGGGCGCATGTGCTCCATTTCAAGGTGACGGGTTCCTCGGTGGAGCGGATCGATCCGGTTGCGTTGCAGCCGCGGGATTTCGTGGACGAGTGGCTGACGCGGGGATGGGCGGAGATGGAATCCCGGTCGGCGAAGAGCAAGGGAGGCGACCTGAAAAAATGGCACGAGTTTCTGGGCAGCAGTTTTTTTGTTGGCGGCGACTTCCAATTCGTCCAGCCTTGTCTCGACCCTCCCGATGAGACGCAGGTGGCCGTCGATCTGGGCTGGATTCAGGGGAAGGAGCTGCCGGAGGGTTTGAGGGTTTACTTTATGGTCCGGCGGACGGGCCAGTACCGGTTCCAGATGACGAACATCAGTTTCCATGGGCAGGAGGGGTGCCCCGGAGAGGCGCAGCCGGACGAGCGGGAGCCGACGCTGTTTCCGGAGAAGGGTGAGAAACAATGAGCGGGCGGAGGGGCGGGGTGGTACCTGTAAGGCGATGGCGGGTATAGACCTTATTCCTCCTGGGGCTTAGACTTAGCTCGGGGAGAGTTTATATGCGGTGTCTTACCCTGGCGATGATGGTGGTGGTAGGCGGGCTGGGGGGGTTGCAGGGGCAGCAGGTGGCGTTCCGGACAAAGAACTGGTATCCGGTGGGGACGGGGCCGGTGGCGGTGGCGGCGGCGGATTTTCATGGGAATGGGAAGCTGGACCTGGCGGTGGCGGAGGCGACGGCGGGGACGGTGACGGTGCTGGGGGGAAGGGGGGACGGGACGTTTGGAGCGCCGGGACCGGCGGCGATGCTGCCGGGAGGGTGCGCGCCGAACCTGGTGGTGGCGGGAGATTTTAACCGGGACGGGAGGCTGGATGCGCTGGTGAGCTGCGCCGGCCAGGGGCGGCTGATTGTGCTGCCGGGGCATGGGGACGGGAGCTTCGGGACTCCTTTGGCGACGTTGACGCCGGGCGGGGGGACGGTGGTGGCGGGGAACTTTCTGAACGGGGCGTTTAGCCTGGCTGTTGGGGATTTTCACGGGACGGGGAAGCTGGACGTGGCGGTGGCGACGGGGGCGGCGAACGGGAGCGGGGGAACGCTGTATGTGATGCAGGGGCGGGGGGACGGTACGTTTCCGGCGTCGACGGCGGTGGACCTGTCGGGGGCGGCGCCGCTGTCGGTAGCGGCGGGGGATTTCAACGGCGACGGGAAGCCGGACCTGGCGGTGCTAACGGCGGACGCGTCGGGAGCGACGACTTCGCTGCGGATCGAGATCGGGAACGGAAGGGGAGGGTTCGTGACCGGAGCGGTGTATCCGGCGGGGACGGCGACCGATTTGCGCGTGGCGGACCTGAACGGGGACGGGCTGGCGGACATTTTTCTGTACGGGCCGCTGGCGCTGGGGGCGGCGGGCGCGGGGAACCCGACGACGGGGCTGATGGTGTACACGGGCATGGGAGGCGCGAGGTTTTTTGAGACCTTCAGCGACGGCGGGACGTTCGGGCGGTTTGCGTTCGGAGTGGCGCTGGCGGATGTGAGGGGGACGGGGAAACCGGACCTGGTGGAGGCGATGGGGAGCGGGGTGGGAGGGAATTTCCAATCGGCGAGCGGGAGCCTGGACGTGCGGGCGAACGACGGGACGGGGCGGTTTCTGCCGCCGCTGAGTTTTGCGATCCGGGCAGGTGAGGTGGCTGTCGGGCTGGCGCTGGGGAACCTGAGCGGGGGCGGGCGGCCGGACGCGGCGCTGGTGGAGATGCCGGCGGCGGGGTTGAGCGGGGCGCTGGCGAATGCGCGGGCGGGCGCGGGGCTGCCGGCGATGCCGGCGGGACAAGTGGAGATTCAAACCAACTCGAGCGGGGCGGCGGCGGGATTCACGAACGTGAACGGAGCGAGCTTCGTGGGCGCGTCGGTGGCGGCGGACTCGATTGTGAGCGCGTTTGGGAACGGGATGGCGGCGGGAATGGCGAGCGCTTGGGGGCTGCCGCTGCCGACGCAACTGGGCGGGGTGACGGTGACGGTGATGGACGCGGGCGGAGCGTCGCGGGCGGCGCCGCTGTTCTACGTTTCCCCGGGTCAGATCAACTATGCGATGCCGGCGGGGACCGCGGCGGGGATAGCGACGATCACGATCACGGGCGGAGGGCAGGCGTTCGCGGTGCAGCAGCAGATAGCGCCGGTGGCGCCGGGGCTGTTCGGGGTGAACGGGCTGGCGGCGGGGATGGCGGCGACGGTGGTGAACGGAGCGACGGTGACGGCGCCGCTGCTGCAGAGCGGCATGGGAGGAAGCGTCGTGCCGGCGGTGGTGGATGTGTCCCAGGGGCAGGTGTTCCTGGAGCTTTTCGGGACCGGGATCCGGCATCACTCGGGGACGGTGACGGCGACGCTGGGAAGCGTGACGGTGCCGGTGTCGTACGCGGGCGCGCAGGGGAGCTACACGGGCGTGGACCAGGTGAACATTCCGCTGCCGGCGAGCCTGCAGGGAGCGGGGATGATCCCGGTGCGGCTGCAGGTGGACGGGGCGGTGAGCAACGTGTTGAGCGTGGCGGTGAAATAGGGGCGCGAGGGCGGGCTTCGTAGCGGCGGGGGCGAAGGGACAGGGGCAGCGGCACGGGTGCACGAGCGCGACGCCGTCGACGCCGGGCTCGAAGCCCATCTTGATTCACGCGTTCGTTGCGTATCCGGCGGGGAGTGCGGCGGGCGTGTGAAGGCTGAGGCTGGACACGGTGGAGGATCAGGGGCTGAAAGCGCTGGGAGGGCGGCGGCCAACGCGGTGCACGTGACGGTGAAGTGAAGGGGCGGAACGAGAGTAAGCTGGAGTGGGACTGTAGGGACAACCGGGGAAATCCTGGCTTGCTTTCGTTGAGGAAGGTGTGGCCGATGCTGAAGTCCATCGCCGTGGTGGCCGGCAGCTACCTGCTGTCGATTCTTCTCGTGCTGGCAACGGACCCGTTGCTCTCGCGCATTTTCCCAGGCGAATTCGACGCCGGGCGCGTGCCCTCCAGCAGGGCTCTCGCGGCAAGCACGGGGCTCTTTGTTGTCGTTTCGATCCTGTGTGCGTGGCTGTGCGCGCGCTTTGCTCCGGGGCGCGCGGCGGGGCATGTGCTATGGTTCTTCATCGTCGGGGAAGTGATGGGGATTGCGGCGACGATTCCCAACTGGGGGAAGGGCTGGCCGCACTGGTACTGGCTGTCGTGGCTGTTGAGCTGGCCGGTGAGTTGCTGGATCGGCCTGATGTTATCCGGGCGGCGGAGGGAAACGCCGGCCGCCTGAGTTGGCCAGCGGCGGTGTGGGAAAACCGGGACGAGGAAAGAGAGAAGAAGATGACGAGAGTGAAGTCAGCAGGAAGATGGGCGCGGTGCGCGGCGGTGGCGGCGCTGGCGGCCGGATGCGCGATGGCGCAGACGGTGATCGGATTTCAGAAGGAATACATGGACGACTTCGCGGGGACGACGCGGGAGTTGGAGCAGCTTGCGGGGGCGATGCCGGCGGAAAAGTACGGCTGGCGGCCCGGGGAGGGAGTGCGGTCGGTGGGCGAGGTATATGTGCACGTGGCGGCGGGGAATTTTCTGCTGCTGGCGCTGACGGGAGTGAAGCCGCCGGAGGAGTATTATCAGGACGCGAAGGGGAGCGTGAAGGAGCGGACGGCGGAGCTTTACAAGCAGACGCGGGCGCTGGAGACGACGGTGACGAAAAAGGAAGACGTGGTGCGGATGCTGACGGAGTCGCTGGCGGCGGTGAAGGAGCGGTTTCAGGGTCTGAGCGAAGGGGAATTGAACCGCGAGGTCGAGTTTTTCGGCGAAGAGACGACGGTGAGAAGGGTGTATTTGCGCATACTGGCGCACTGCAACGAACATATGGGGCAGTCGATCGCATATGCGCGGATGAACGGGGTGACGCCGCCCTGGTCGCGGCCGAAGGCGAAGGGACATTGAAGAGTGGGGGAATTGAGTTAGTGGGAAATTACTAGTACCGGAGTGGTTCGCGTGGAAGTATAATCCAGACGGGGAGGCAGGAAATGAAGCGCCAAGTAGCAGCTTTGATGGTGATGGGGTTATTGGGGGTGACGTTGTGGGCGTTTCAGGGATCGCCCATGATCACAACCGTGGAGCCGGAAACGGGTAAGGCGGGAGACGCAGTAAGCGCCAAGGGAACGAACCTGGACAAAACAAAGGTATCGGAGCTGTACCTTACCGATGATAAGAACGATACGAAAGCGGTGGTAACGACGCAGTCGGATTCGGAGATCAAGTTTATGATTCCGAAAATGGCGGCGGGGCGGTATCACCTGATGGTGTTAACGGCGAACAAAGCGTCGATGATCGAGCAGCCGGTGATCCTGACGGTAGAGTAAGGGCCGCGGGGCGGCTTACTTCACGACGTCTTCGGTCTTCTTGACCGCCTTCTTGGTGGCATGCGCGGTGGCGTGCGCTGCTTTTTCGGTGTCCTTCCCCGTGGCTTTGGCGGCGGCGTCGGTCTTGGCGGCTACTTTGCTCGCGTCGGTTTTCGTGACGTGAGCGGCCTTCTTTGTGGTGCTGGCGGTGGCGTGGGCGGCCTTGGCGGTATCCTTCTCTGTAGCCTTGGCGGCGGCGTCGGTTTTGGCGGCCACCTTGTGGGCGTCTTTATCGGTGGCGTGGGCGGCTTTCTTGGTGTCCTTTTTCGCCGTTTTGGCGGCATCTTTGGTGACGTCACCGGTATCTTTGGCGGCGTCTTTGAGATCGTGGCCGAGTTTCTTGACCGGGCTTGCGTCCTGGGCCGGGGCGGCGAGGGCGAAGAGGGCAGCAAACAGCAGAGCGGCGACTTTGCGCATGATGAGTGTAACCTCCGGAGATTGGTGAGCCGGAGCGGAGGGTGATCCGCGGCCGGGTGTCTTCTGAATAGTATAGGACGGGGCGGGGGCGGGAGATGCGGCTGGCCGGGCGAAGGGGGTGAGTGGTAGTTCGCCGGTGCTACTCGATTGGCTGGATTTCGCAGGTGAGGGCATCGCGGAGGAGCGGGCTGTCGATCCGGTGGGGTGAGGTCGCCACTTGACGGTGACGGGCGGTGAGTTCGCTCTCTTGCCGGACGGTCCAGTTTACCAATAGGCGCATGAGGAGGCGGGGAGGATTCCTGACCTCGCAGGCGGCGTAGCAGAGCTTGATGAATCCATCATCGGTGTTGAACGCGGCGTGTGCGAATTGACGAACTTGTTGACGTCCGTTGTCAGTGGTCATCATGACGTCGAGGACCGTGCCGAGGAGGACTTCGTTTTCGAGCGTGCCTGAGTCGATCCGCCTCGTCGCGGCGGCGATGAAGGGGCCGATGAGGCTTTCGACTTCGGCTCTTGCTGGATCGGCGATCGCTTGGATTGAGACTTTGGCCGCCTGGCTGCTACGATCCGCGAGGTACCGCGCTGTCGCGGAAAGGCAGCAGTCTTCGTTTTCGATGGCCGCCTTGAGGGCTTCGGATGGGCCACCCTCGATCATGCGTGAGAATCGTTTCACGAAGTCCGCCGTGGCCTGCGACCATGCGATCAACTCATCCCAGCTTGACGGTCTGGGGAGCGAGTTGAGGCATGTCAGTGTCCAGGTAAGCACTTCCGGCGGGCTGATTTCGTCGCCGTCCTTAAGGAGGTTGTGGCTGTAGTTAAGGAAATGCAGGAGGCGTGAGAAGCACTTTCGGTCGGACGTGCCGACGGTCTCGCGAAGTAGCTTATGAAAATCGCCTTTGGTCGCAGCCGTGAAAATCGCGCGGACCCCGGTGGCGGAGATCTTATTGGCAGGAATCGCGAGCCGGTCGTAGAGTTCGAATCTCTCGCGGTGGCAGATTCTCTTGGGCTCGAACAGGTGCGGACCGCCCATCCCATCGGCCGAATGGCCGTCGGGGTCAAAGAGTAGAACGGTTCCCGGGAAGATCGAGATCAGGATCTGTTTCGCGGGCTCGCGGAGGCGGGAGTCCGGAATCGACTCGACAATTGCGTTGCCGGGCGCGGGATTGCGACTGGCGGGCTGTGCCTGAGTCGCATGTTCGCTTTCGGTGTCGAACTGGTGGCGATTTCTGCGAATGTATTCGTACACCGTGTGGGCAAAGAGGCGAAGGCATTGAAAGCCGATGAAGTCGACCGGGTCCACTTCGCCGCGGACTGGCGGGAAGGAGGCGGTGAGCCCGTTGAGGAGGCGAAAGACATTGCGAGGCGTTTGGAGGAAAGGTGCGATCCCGTCGCGGTAGAGGTCCGGCCAACGGTCCTGGTGATCGTCGTCCGGGTTGGGGCCGTCGATGCTCGCGAGGCCTTCCCGAAGGATGGTGTCGAGGTCGGAGCGGTCCGGAAGGGGAAGGTAGCAGGGATACTGGATGATTTTTTCGAGGTATGCGTCGGCGTCTTCGATTCCCGCGTGTTTGAGGCTGGAGGCCACTGCCTTGCGGTCGAAGGCGACAACGTAGACAAAGTTGGGGAGGTCGGCGACGGCCTTGATCGCCTGGAAGGCCTGGCAGACCTCGACGGGTTGGAGGCGGTCGATGTCGTCGATGAAGATGACGATGGGCGTGTCGAGCTTGCCGAGAACGGCTTCCAGCTTCTTACGAAGTTCGTGGATGTCTTTGTCGTGCGTGGCCATTTTTACGGCAGCGACGGCGGACTTGGCGATCTGGCCGCCGTAGGGGAGGAGTTCGGCCGCGCCGGTGATTACGTCGCCGTATTGCGCGATCAGTTTCGCGGCCTTTTTGATGCTGCGCGTTTTGCTGCCTTGAAGTTGGACACAGATCTGGGTCAGAAACTGCTGGAGGAGCTCGCCGCTTCCGGAGAACGACCACAGGGGAAGTTCGAGGACGGGAGTTTTCGGCTCTCCGTCGTGGGAGGCGATGTAGTGCTTGATCAGCGAGAGGACGGACGATTTGCCGGAGCCCCATTCGCCTTCGATGGAGTAGACAAAAGTGGATCCCTTAGGGAGATGGAGGATCGACTCCACGAGGTTCTTGCAAAATTCGGCGCGGTCGAGGCGGTCGTCTTCCGGCTTGCTGATCGGCGCGTCGGGGCGCATGGGGTTAGTCTGGCGGTTTGGCGTTGGGCGCGTCAAGAGGATCGGCGCGGAGCTCACGCGGTTCAGGGGAGCAGGGGATGGGGGGTGGGATCGGGGAGGGCGGCTTCTTCTTTGAGGGAGACGCCGGAGAGTTTGCGGCGGCGGGACTCGGTCATCAGAAAAAGCAGCTTATGGGCGGCGGCGGCGTAGGTGAGGCCTTCGGCGCGGATGTTGGAGATGCAGTTGCGCTCGGCGTCGGTGCGGCCGGGTTGAGGGTTCCAGGTGAGATAGATGCCGAGGCTGTCGGGGGAGCTGAGGCCGGGGCGCTCGCCGATGAAGACGACGGCGAGAGAGGCGCCGAGGAGGCTGGCGATGGGATCGCCGATGGCGACTCGGGCCTGGGTGGCGATGACGAGGGGAGCGAGGCGCCAGTCATCGAGGGGCAGGCGGACGAGGAGGGCGTCGAGGAGGCCGCGGGCGTGGCGATGGACGGCGAGGGCGGAGAGTCCGTCGGCGACGATGAAGGCGGCGTCGCAGGGGGCGTGGTGGGAGGCGAGAAGGGACTCGGAGGCGGGGGCGAGGCGGCGGCCGAGGTCGGGGCGGCGGAGGTAGACATCGCGGGAAGCGGCGGCGCTGGAGACGGCGAGGAGGTGGGGAAACAGCGGGCGGAGATCGAGGATGAGGGAGGGGACGTCGAGGGGAAGGTGGACGGCGTCGCGGGCCTGGGCGTGGGCGGCCTGGAAGGCGAGGTGGGCGGAGGTGGGGAGGGCGTGGCCGGCGCGGCCGAGGGCGACACGGGCGGGGGTGAAATCGGATAGGGGCTTCATGCGGGGAGCAGAGCCATCATGCGGGGGAGATCGGGGCGGAGGGAATCGCACCAGGCTTCGAACTCGGGAGCGGGGCGGAGGCGGAGGAGGTTGCGGACGTAGAGGGCGTCGTGGAAGGAAGTGCTCTGATAGTTGAGCATGACGTCGTCGGCGCCGGGGAGCCCTTCGGTCGAGAACAGCGGCTCCACCAGCTCCAGGTTGCGTACGCTCACCGCGTCCAGCTCTAGGCAATCGCTCTTCTCGTAGTAGCGCAGACCGTCCAGATGCTCCAGCGCACCCTGCTTGGTCGCGTGCAGGTAGTGCACAATCGCGCCCGCGGCAATGGCCGCCGCTGGATGACCGCCCAGCCCTACGCCATCCAACGAATGCACCCGGAGCTGCTGGCGCAGCAGAGGAAGGGCGTACTCGTCTGTAAACACCCATTCGTCCAACTCCGTGCGCGA
>DAIDHC010000118.1 GCA_027452065.1 Bryobacterales bacterium | reverse complement strand
GCCGGCACGCGATCCTCCGGCGAGACATAACTGAACATCGCGCTTTGTTGGGTGTCCTGGCCTCTCATGGGTTAAAACAGTAAGACGCGCTTTTGTCTTATTCGGTAACCGCCGAATCTTACTTTTTCAGGTTCCTGCTAGCGACCGCCGAAGCTCCTCGCGGCGGCGGCGCTCCAGTTCCCGGCGCACAGCCTCGGCGGCGAGCTTGCTTCGATCACCCCCCAAACACCCGCTCCCCATTCCAAACCGTCTCCAGCACCCGCACCCGCCCCTCCTCCATCCGGAACCGCACCACATCCCCCCGCTCCCCCGCCGCCAGCCCCCTCTGCCGCCCCGCCACCCGGCACACCCGCGCCGGATTCCTCCACGCCATCGTCAACGCCTCCTGCAGCGTCACCCCTCCCAGCGCCATCACGTTCTCCACCGCCGCGTCCATCCTCAACGCCGACCCCGCCAGCCGCGTCCCCCCCGCCAGCCGCACGCTCCCGTCCTCCCGCAACTCCACCTCCACCTCGCCCAACCGGTACGCCCCCGGCCGGCATCCCGCCGGCATCACCGCGTCCGTCACCAGCACCGCTCTCTCAACCCCCTTCGCCCGCAGCGCGACGGTCAAAAACGACCGCGACAAATGGATCCCGTCCACGATGAATCCCGCCGCCAGCCTGTCCTCGGCCAACTGCTCCCAAATGTAATTCGGATGCCGCGGCAGCACCGCGTGCGCCCCGTTGCCGATATGCGTCGACATCGTCGCCCCCGCCCGCACCGCATCCCGGATCTGCTCCGCCGTCGCCTTCGTGTGCCCTATGCTCACCACCACCCCGTCCCGCACCACCGCCTCGATGAACTTCGCCGCCTCCGGCCACTCCGGCGACAACGTAAATAACCGGATGTGCCCCTCCGCCGCTTCCTGAAACCTCCGGAATTCGTCCAGGTCCGGCCGCCTCACACACCCAACCGGATGTGCCCCCCGCGGCCCATCCTCCGGCGAAATGTACGGCCCCTCCACGTGAAATGCCTCCAGCGCCCCTCCATGCGGAGCCTCCTCCCGCGCCCGCGCCAGCCTCCTCAGCGCCCCCGTCATCCGCTCCGCCGTCCCCGTGATCACCGTCGGAAACAACCGCGTCACCCCGGTGGCAAACTGCTCCATGATCGACCGCTCGATCTCCTCCACCGTCGTCTCCGGCGTGTTGTAATCAACACCCGCGAACCCGTTCACCTGTACGTCAATCCACCCCGGCGATACATACTCGCCCTCCTCCACCGGCCCCAGCACCGGCTCGACGCCCTCAATCACCCGGCTCATCCGGACCTCAACCACCTCGCCCGCCGAAACGTCCATCCCGCGACATGTCATCTGCCCATCACCTCAACCCGCCTTCTCCCGGCCTCTCCCGCCCAACCTCGCCATCGATCAAGCCCGCTCCCCCTTCCCCGTCGCCCGCCGAATTCCTCGCCCCCCCCGCCCCTCGCCCCGGACATTTCCTCCCCCCTGTGGTTTATTCACAACATTCCCACAGGCAGTCCGTGTAATCCATTGAAAACACAAAGGAATAATCTTGTTGAAATCGCCCTTCCCGACGCTGTTTTCCTCTCGCCTTCCCCCGCCGCTCCTGCTAAAACAGAAGACAGATCATCTGCGGGTGACGGTTCGGCGGATTCTCTCGGGGGAGGTGGACGCCGGGCCCGATCCCGCGGATTGTCCCCCTCCTCTAAACCTGCACCGGCTGCCGCGCCCCACTCACCGGCGTCAGCCACCCCGCCCGCTCCGGCACATTGCCTTCCACGACATCGAAAAACAGCTTCTGCAGTTTCTCCGTGATCGGCCCCCTCGATCCCGACCCGATCTCGATCCGGTCCACCGAGCGCACCGGCGTGATCTCCGCCGCCGTCCCCGAGAAAAACACCTCATCGGCGATATACAGCATCTCGCGCGGCACCAGCGACTCCACAATCGGAATCCCCAGCGTCCTGGCCAGCTCCATCACCGTGTCCCGCGTGATCCCCGGCAGCACCGATGCCCCCAGCGGCGGCGTCACGATCTTTCCGTCCCGCACCACGAAAATGTTCTCCCCCGACCCCTCGCTCACATACCCCGCCTCGTCCAGCGCAATCCCCTCCGCGTACCCGTTCAGCGCCGCCTCCATCCGGATCAACTGCGCGTTCATGTAATTCGCCCCCGCCTTCGCCATCGCCGGCAGAGTGTTCGGCGCTATCCTCGTCCACGATGACACGCACACATCCACGCCCCGCGCCAGCGCGTCCTCCCCCAGATACTTGCCCCATTCCCAGCACGCGACGTAGGTCTCGATCGGATTGTTCCCCGGCAGCACCCCCACATCTCCATACCCCCGCATCACGATCGGCCGGAAGTAGCACGACTCCATCCCGTTCACCCGCACCAGCTCATCCATCGCCGCCATCAGCTCGTCCACCGTGTACTTCAAATCCATCCGGTAGATCTTGGCCGAATCCTGCAGCCGCCGCATGTGCTCCCGCCCGCGAAATATCGCCGGCCCCTTCTTGGTCACATAGCAGCGAATCCCTTCGAACACCGAACTGCCGTAGCTGGTTACGTGCGAAAGCACGTGAATTTTCGCATCGTCCCAATTGATCAAACGACCGTTGTGCCAGATCTTCGCCGTGGGCTTCATGCTTCGATTATAGCCGCCCACCCTCCTCCCCCGAACCTCGCCGCCCGCTTCCGCAAGTGATCCCCGCCGCGTCTCCCCTCTCCTCCAGTCCATCGGCCGAATACGCTTTCCCACGGCCGCACACCCGTCCCACGAACCTCGCCGCCGCGCCTCCCCCGCCACCAGCCCGCCGGCCGAATCCGCGATCCAACGGCCGCACACCCGTCCCCCCGGGCCGCCCCGCTCCCGCAAGTGATCCTTCGCCGCGCCTGTTTTCTCCCCCCAGTCCTCCGGCGGAAGCCGCTTTCCAACCGCCCGCCGCCTTCCAACGAGCATTGCCGGAACCTCCGGTTCGCCTCCGCACGCCCCTGCCGGCTCGCCGCCTCGCTCGGAAGGTTTCGTGCCTTCCTGCCGCCCCGCTGCCCCGCAGCCGAAGCTCCCTCCGATTGCGCCGCCCGGCCGCTCGCCCTCCACGCGCTCGGTCGATATTTTGAATCAGCCGTTTGCGCGATCTCATCTCGCCGTCGAGAGCGTATGGTGCGCGCTTACGGCAGGCAGGGCAGGGAAGCGGCTCCGGCCGGTCGATCCAGAACCCAAACTCCTGCCGTTAACCACTTCCTCCCCGCTCTAACGGAACTTGCGTGCAGGCTGAGGTATTGACATCACCCGTGAAAGGACTTTTAACATGACAGCCGAACAGATGCGCCTGCGGGAAGCCGGCGAGAATTTAGCCAATTGGCGAAAATGGGGCCCCTACCTCAGTGAAAGGCAGTGGGGAACCGTTCGCGAAGATTACAGCACCGACGGGAATGCCTGGGACTACTTCACCCACGACCAGGCACGCTCCCGCGCCTACCACTGGGGCGAGGATGGCCTCGCCGGTATCAGCGACGACCAGCAGTTGCTCTGCTTTAGCCTCGCCCTCTGGAATGGCCGCGACCCGATCCTCAAGGAGCGCCTTTTCGGCCTCACCAACAGCGAAGGCAACCACGGCGAAGATGTCAAGGAGTATTACTTCTACCTCGACAGCACTCCCACCCACTCTTACATGAAGTATCTGTACAAGTACCCTCATGCCGCCTACCCCTACGCCAACCTGGTCGAGGGTAACAGGCAGCGCAACCGCAACGACATGGAGTACGAGCTCCTGGACACCGGTGTCTTCAACGGCGATCGCTACTTCGACGTCTTCGTCGAATACGCCAAGAACACAACCGATGACATCCTCATCCAGATCAGTGTGTGCAATCGCGGACCGGAATCCGCCTCCATCGAGATCCTTCCCACTCTCTGGTTTCGCAATACCTGGACCTGGTGGGAGGGTGCGCCGAAACCTCTCTTGAAGCAGATCCAGGGCGCGAAAGGGACCCGCGCTCTCCAAGCCTGCCATGCCGAGCTCGGCGATCGTTTCTTCTACTGCGAGGGCGAAGTCCCGTTGCTGTTCACCGAGAACGAGACCAACAACCAGCGCATCTTTGGCACGCCGAACGCCGGCCGTTACGTCAAGGACGGGATCAACAACTATGTGGTCTCCGGACAGCAGGACGCCGTCAACCCCGACAGCGGCACCAAGGTCTCCGCGCAATACCGGCTCACAGTGGAAGCCGGCAAAACGGCCACCGTCCGCCTCCGCCTGACCGACATCGCGCCCGTCGCCGCCGCCGAACCGTTCGGAAATCAGTTTGCTCAGATCCTGCAGACCCGCCGTAGCGAGGCCGACGAGTTCTATCGCGCCATCACTCCGGAGCGGCTCACCGAAGATGAGGCCCGCGTCATGCGCCAGGCCTTAGCCGGGATGCTCTGGAGCAAGCAATACTTTGGCTTCGACCTCGACAAATGGCTCGAGGAGCACGGAGCCGATCCCATGCAGCCCGGCGCCCGGCAAATGAGGAACAGCGAATGGTTCCACATGATCAACAGTCACGTCATCTCGATGCCGGATAAGTGGGAGTATCCCTGGTATGCCGCCTGGGACCTGGCATTCCACACCATCGCCCTCTCCACCGTCGATGCGGATTTCGCCAAGCAACAACTGGACCTCATGCTGCAGGAGTCCTTCCTGCACCCCAGCGGTCAAATCCCGGCCTACGAGTGGAACTTCGGCGACGTCAACCCGCCCGTTCACGCATGGGCGACCATCTTTCTCTACCGGACCGAGCAGGCCCTCCACGGCAAAGGCGACGTCGAATTCCTCAAGCGCTCTTTCCGGAAGCTGTTGCTGAACTACACCTGGTGGGTGAACCGCAAAGACCGCTTCGGGAAAAACGTCTTCGAGGGAGGCTTCCTCGGACTGGACAACATCGGCGTGTTCGACCGCAGTGCGCCGCTGCCCACCGGCGGCCATCTCGAGCAGGCCGATGGCACTGCCTGGATGGCAATGTTCTCCCAGAACATGATGGAGATCGCCGTTGAGCTCACGGCCGTCGATCCGAGCTACGAGGACATGGTCACCAAGTTCGGCGAGCATCTGCTCTGGATCGCCAAAGCCATGAATCAGGCCGGGCCGGACGGCATGTGGGACGAAGAAGATGGTTTCTACTACGACGTCCTGCGCCTGCCCGATGGCACCGCGACACGGCTCAAGGTGCGCTCCATGGTCGGCTTGCTGCCGCTCTGCGCCACCACCGTCATCGAGCCCTGGCAGCGGGAACGGGTTAAGCATACGGCGAAGGCTTTCAACGACCGCTTGCGAAAGATGCCGGAACTCCTGGATAGCATCCATGCCACAGGACCCGGCCATTTCGGCTATGCGGACCGGGGCATCGTCGCCCTGGTGAACTCCGACCGCCTGCGCCGGATCCTGTCCCGAGTCCTCGATGAGAATGAGTTCCTGAGTCCCTATGGGATCCGGGCACTGTCCCGCTACCACGCCGGGCATCCCTATGTCTTCAACATCAACGGCCAGGACTACCAGGTCAACTACCTGCCGGCCGAATCGGACTCCGGCATGTTCGGTGGCAACTCCAACTGGCGCGGCCCCATCTGGATGCCCGTAAACACTCTGCTTATCCGCGCTCTTCTGTCTTACTACGCCTATTACGGCGACACCTTCAAAGTCGAGTGCCCGACCGGTTCCGGGAAATTGATGAACCTGTTCGAGGTCGCCCGCGAAATCTCCGCCCGTCTGTCCCGCATCTTCCTTCGGGATGAGTCCGGCCGGCGGCCGGTTTACGGCGGCACCGAAAAGTTCCAGACCGATCCTCACTGGAAGGATTACCTCCTGTTCTACGAATACTTCCACGGAGACAACGGAGCCGGCCTCGGCGCCAGCCATCAGACCGGCTGGACCGGCCTGGTCGCAAAGCTCATCGAAATCTTCGGCCGCGTCGACGCAAAACAGCTCCTGGAGGCCGGAAAAGCCGGCGCATTTGCCACCAAACAAACCCCCGAGGAGCAGCACGCCGACCTCGTCCACCAGACCTGACCCCACTCGCACCCAAGCCCGCTAGTCCTTTCGCTCCGCCCCGGCCTTCGGGGCGAAAGCGTTGGCCAGTTGAGACTGAGGCTCCGTCTTCCAGGCGTAACAGCGATAGCCGTTGCTGCCGCCGGTTTCGGCCAGGATGAGAATCTGGCGATTATTCTTGAGTGATCCCTTATTGACGTTCGCATAGTATAGAGTCAGTCACGGGATAGTTCCGCTTGCTTCCGGAAGGTAGTAATGAGGCGTGAGCGGCGTCGCATTCGTTTTAGCGTTTTGCGCGCCGTCTCATGGAGGGACCAGAAGTCCTTCGGGCCAACATTGGGCGGCGCGTGCTGCTTCCAGTAGGTCCGGATGTACTCGGGCCGCGTTGATCTCGGGGCAAAACCCGGCAGGTGTTCGATGCACAGCCGTTGGCGATTTTGTTCGATGAAGTCTATCGTCAACGGTCCTGGGATGTGGCGCGGCAACGCCCCCGGAAACTCCACCACCTCGGCGCTGAAGTTGTACGGCAGGATGGGAGTCCGGCCGCGTGGCGTCCAAGTCCGCACCCGGTGAGGCCGCTGGCTCACTCCGCTTTCGTCGATGAAGACGATGGTACAGCCTTCCGTCTGGGCTTCTTTTAAGCCTCGTCGGAGAAATCTGTGGGTCACCGATACGCTCCAATGGGCAGCCGGAAGCTCGGCTCGCGCAGCCCGCGAACCCGATGTGGGATAGCGCGGCTTCAGCTTTTCCTGTTAGTAGCCAGTTGCCTTTCGAACTAGTTTGCCCTCTCCGGTAAACGCTACGCCGTTTTGCGGGCTCTTTCGGTGGACGATTGTTGCCTGATCGGGTAGAGACGTTCAACGGATCGTGATCGGGTCGAAATACTTGGGCACGATCACTTTCGTCTTCGGCGACGCCGCTTTTACCTCATCGAGAAACGACTGAAGGCGCTCAATCGCTGGCTGCTGGCTCACGTCATAGGTGACGTTGAACCGGTCCCAATGGGTCGGCAGGACCATCGGCGGGTAGCCTAACGCCCGCAGTAGCCTGGGCGTGTACTGGTAAATTTCCCGCCGCTCCGGCATGGCGCCGATCAGCGCGACGTTGGGGCGCAAACCTTCCACTTCGCGCTCGATGTAGTTCATGGATCCGAAGGCGAGAATCTCCCGCCCTCCGATCCGAATCAGGTAGGCGAGCGTGCCACCCTCGGCGAAATCGCCGACGTGAAGCGGCGCCTTGAGCTCGGCGGGCACAGTGGCCGGTGCGGCGGCCGACGCGCGCTGCGCGTTCGGTGCACGGCGAAGGATTCCATGCATACTGGGAATCACGCGGATCGAAATCGGACCCAACTGCAGGTCCTCCCCGCCCCTCACCTGCATGAGTTTGTCATCCGAGACGCCGTAGGCGCGCGCGACCGCGCAGGTGCGCTCCGTACCAAGGATCATAGCACCGGTCTTCAGCGCGATATACCCGAGATCCATGGCGTGATCGCCATGCGAGTGCGTGATCACGATGAAATTCGCTCGCGTGATATGCGCGTCGATGGTTGCGGTATCCGACACGGCGATGTCGTCGGAGGCGAATAGCTTGCGCGTGTCGCCGGGAAGAATGCCGTCATTAGGAGTAACTTGCTTCAGCCGCGACAGGTATGGGTCGATGAGGACGACGGTGGTGCCATCGCTCACCTCCCAGCCGGCGGTTCCCAGGTATTTGAGCTGGACGCTCGCCGACGCGGCTGGTAGTGAGCCGAGGGCGAGCGCCATGACCAGCCAGTACGCCCTGCGTTTGTTCACTTGGAAAGTATACAACCGAAGGCACCTCACTCAATAGAACCTGTGAAGTCGCGCAGCGTTTATCGATCCCCGCGGCTCACGGGTCTGGAGCGGTTTATGGTAGAGATTCGCCGCCGCCGCTTCCGCGCCATGGAACTGATCACGATTCTAAACCGCTGCCAGCGTTTCCGAGGTTTTGTCTACCAGCACGCCCGCTTCAGTGCCGACAAGAAGAGTATCGAAGTGGCCGTGCGACCGCGCAAGGGTTCGGCCGCAGTCTGCTCGCGCTGCCATTTGCCGGCGCCCGGTTACGACCAACTCGCCGAACGGCGCTTTGAGTTCATTCCCCTGTGGGGGTTTGTCGTCTTCCTTCTGTACACCATGCGGCGCGTCAACTGTCGCCGCTGCGGCATTGTGGCTGTCGAAGAAGTTCCCTGTGGCGACGGCAAACGCACGCTGATCAAAGCCTACATGCTCTTCTTAGCCCGTTGGGCGCGGCGACTGTCATGGAAAGAGACGGCGGAGGCCTTTCGCACCTCCTGGGACAAGGTCTTCGACGCGGTGGAACACGTCGTCACTTTCGGGCTGGAGCACCGGGTGCTAGGCCAAATCGATGCGATCGGCGTCGATGAGATCCAATATGCCAAAGGCCACAAGTACTCGACTCTGGTTTATCAGATCGATCTCGACGTCACGCGCCTGCTTTGGGTGGGCCGCGAAAGAACCATCGAATCCTTTCGGGGATTTTTCACCGTCATCGGCGACGAACTGGCTTCGAAGATCGTGTTCGTCTACTCCGATATGTGGGAACCCTACCTGAAAGTCATTCGCGAGAAATGCTCCGAGGCGCTTCACATCCTCGATCGTTTTCACATCGTGGCAAAAATGAACAAGGCACTGGACGAAATCCGCGCGGGAGAATCGCGCCGCATAGCGAGCGAGGGCGGCGTGCCCGTGCTGAAGAAGTCGCGCTGGCTGCTGCTCAAACGCGAAGAGAATCTGAAGACGGAACAGCGCTTCCGGTTGCGCGATCTGCTCCGTTACAACCTGAAGACCGTACGTGCTTACCTTCTTAAGGAAGCCTTTCAGCAGCTCTGGGATTACAACTCGCCCGCATGGGCCGGAAAGTTCCTCGATGACTTGTGTCGGCAAGTGATGCGTTCGCGAATCGAGCCCATGAAGAACATCGCCCGGTCACTCCGCCAGCACCGCGACTTGATGCTCAACTATTTCCGCGCTCAGAAGCTGCTTTCCAGCGGAGTTGTCGAGGGTCTGAACAACAAGGCTAAAGTCACCATGAGAAAATCCTAAGGTTTCCGCACCTTCCGCTGCCTCGAACTTGCGCTCTATCACTCACTTGGCAAGTTGCCCGAGCCGGAATCGACCCACGAATTCTTCTGACGAACCTCTTTTAATGAGGCGCTCCAGACCCGCTTCGCTCAACTCCGGCTTGCGGCCCGCACGTCCTGCTTTCTTCAACCCCTGCCTGCCGCCGTTGTTGTACTCCGCCGCCCACCGGCTCACCATTTGGCGGCAGACCTTCAGCCGGCGTGCGATTTCGGATTGGTTGAGATCGCCCTTCTCCAGCAATCGGACTGCTTTCATCCGGCGCTTCTCCAGCGCTTCAAAATCCCGTGCCACTCCAGCGGGATTGTTGATTCTGAGTCAAGCCGATTCTCCCGCGAAAAGTGTCGCCACATTACGCAGCCGTGAATAACTGCCCACAGAGCGCGGCTCGACGTTAGGTGGAGCTCAGACGCCGATCCGCAAGCCGCTTTCAGTGCACCTTTCCCAGGTACTTATCCAGCCAGGCGATCACTACGCGGACCAGGTCCGCCCGCTGCTCCGAGACGTCATGCGCGGTCTCAAGAGTTACGGCCTCTTTGTCGGCCGGCGGTGTTCCGAACATCCGAAGCAGGGCATCCTTTCCCTCCAATACAAAGTCGTACTTACCGGAAACCATCAGCACCGGCGCTCTAACGCGCGGCGCGAAGTCGACCTGGTCTGTTCCGGGAAGAGGCCTCTTATCCTCAAAACCGCCATCCAGGAAAATCACCACCTTAAACCGGTTTTCTACGGCGGTAAAGATGACGCCTTGGGCAGCGCCCCCGCTCACGCCCAGGTAGCCGATCTTGTTGCCCGCTATATCGGCGCGAGTTTCCAGGTAGTCGAGCGACCGCCCCAGATCTTTCGAATCCTGAAACAGTCTCTCTCGGAACGCGGTGGTGGTGGTTGCCTGCGCGGACTCCGGGAGCGCCCGCTCGTATGTGCCTTTATAGACGGGGTACAAGACCGCGCGCCCGCTCCGGATCACGTAATCGATGAACTTCATGTCGCCGAGCGTCTCACTACTGGGGATATCCAGCACGCGCGCGCTCGGATAGAAGACGACGGTCTGGTAGGGAGGCGTAACATGCGCCGGCACGAACAGGTATGCCGCCATGCGCTCATTTCCGTACGCCGTATCGAACGTGATCTTCTCCTTGCGCCAGTCCGTTGAATCCTGCGCGACCGGTTCCAGTTTCGCGTTCAGAGGCGTGCGGTCGTAGCTGTACATCGACTTGTACAACCGATATACCGCATCGGTTGCCGGCTTCGCTTTGGCAAAGTCCCGAGCGACCAGCCTCCGTTCGGCCATGGCACCGGCCGGTAAGGGTTCGGTGTTTCGGACGCACCGAAAACCGGCGTTCGCAGCGCGATGAAACGGCGGCAGGCCTCCGGGTTCGAAATATTCACTCGGCGGTGCGTTCCACCCTCCGCCCAATTGGTAGCGGGCGCCACCGCCGGATTCGTTTCGGCACCACTCCGCGACATTGCCCGCCATGTCGTATGTGCCCCAGGGTCCGATTCCCTGGTACTTGCCTACGGGCGCAGAGTTAGTCGAAAAATTGCTCTGTGGGATGACGTATCGGGCGACACAGGTCGGCGCCGCCACGAACCACTGCGCAATCACGGGCAAACTCTTGCCGGCGAATTCCGCGTACGCCGATGCTTCGTACCAACTCACGCCGCCCACCGGGTAATCTCCCTGTCCGGCCGGGTAATGGCCCGCCTCCCACGTCGAGGGACCCGGCCGGCCGGTGGAATCCCGCAACAGGTCCATGGCCTGTTCCCAGTCCAGTTCCTTCCCATCGCGAACAAACTTCTCCTTCCAGTACTCTCGCTTCTGGTATCCGCCATGGTCTACGAATTCCTGATATTGCCGGTTTGTGACCTCATATCGATCGATGTAGAACGCCGGCAGATCATATGGGCCGAAGTCTCCGAGCCCCCAGATCACACTGTAGAAGAACTTGCCTGCCGGCACCGGCACCATCCCTTCCGGGGCAGTCCCGATGGCTTCCAGCGGGAAGTTGAACTCATGCCGGTACCCATGTACGTCCTGGGTCACCGGAGCGCCGGTGTAGGTTCCCGCACCCGCCTTGGAGACCCGCCAGCGCAGATAGCCTTTCGGAATCGTGACGTGTTCGAGCGGAGTCGTGCCCAGCGGAAACCACGGGCCGCCCGGTGAAGGGTAATCTTCGATTTCCACGGAAGCCCCGGGGGGTGAGGATCGCACGGAAACGACGTGCGTGAGGTCACCCGCGATTTGAGCCAATTGAGGATCGTCCGGCAGATACCTTTGTGCTTCGTGCATCAGGCGGTAGGCCGCCAGAGTTCTATTTTGCGCTGTCAGCCTGCCGATTTCCGGGATGGCCTGCTCGCGCGCCCAGTGGCGTTTCTCGGAGCGCTCGTAAAACCAAACCGGCGCGCCGGCTGTGAGCAGTATCAGGACGGCCGCTGGAATCGCGTAGACGGCTCGCAGGCCCGCGCGCTCTGGAGGCGTTTCGAGAGCCAGCAGAACAGCCGAGATGTCCTTCACCATCTCCGCCGCGGACTGATACCGCCTGTCCGGGTCCTTTTGAAGTGCCCGCGAGACAATGGCTTCGATTTCGGCGGGGAGGCCAGGCCGAATCTCGCGCAGGCTGGCCGGTTCATCGTGCACCACGGCATGAATTACCTGAAGCTGTGTATCGCCTTGAAAGGGCGGACGGCCCGCCAGCATCTCATAGAGGACCGCTCCGAGGCTCCACAAGTCCGTGCGGAAATCGAGTGCTCTTCCGGAGGCCTGTTCGGGCGACATATAGAGCGGAGTGCCTCTGGGTGTGCCTTCCGGGGTGGCCGTCATCCCGCTCGATCGAGCCAGGCCGAAATCGATGATCCGGGCGATGCCGTCGTTTGCCACGATGACGTTGCCAGGCTTGATATCGCGATGCACGATGCCGTGTTGGTGAGCTTTGGCGAGCCCCGATGCGATCTGCCGGGCAATCTGAAGGGCCTCCTTGAGCGGAAGGTCTGAACCAATCTTTTCCCGAAGGGTGTCGCCTTCATGGAATGCCATTGCGATGAACAACTCGCCGCTGGGGGTCTCATCGATCTCGTGGATGACCACGATATTGGGATGATCGAGCGCTGATGCCGCGCGGCCCTCTTCGATGAGGCGCGGCTTCAACTCCTCGTCATACCGCAGAAAGGGCGGGAGGAATTTCAGGGCGACCAGGCGATCGAGCCTGGTGTCGCGTGCTTTATACACCACTCCCATGCCCCCGACCCCCAGGATTTCCAGGATTTCGAAGTGAGAAACAATCTGGCCGGCGAGCCCCAGGGGTTTCGTTGTCCTGGTTACCTCTCCCAGCACCTCCGCAGCCTCGAAATCCAGGATCTTTCCTCCCGAATCCTGCGCCAGCAGCCTTTCCACCTCTCGTCGAAGCTCAGGGTCGGTTCCTTCCAGCACCGCGGGGCCGCGCTTGCGCGCCGCGTGGTAAAGCTCTTCTATGGTTGCCCAGCGTTCGGGCGTCATAAATTAGCCAATCATACTCTCTCCGCCGTCCTGGAGGAGGCATCTTCGGCGCTCGTGAGAAATAGCCATGCGTTGCTCGCCAAAAGTGACCCGCGCCACCGGTTCGCCCTGGTACCAGGTGTGGCGTTCATTGGCCTGCAGCCGGCCGGCTTGCCGCGCGGCAATCGCGCGGTCTGCCGGTGGCTTCGGGCCGCGGTCCTTTCGATGAACTCCAGGCGGCGGACCGTGTTTCAAGGTCCGCGCGGTGCGGATGATGGAAACGGCAAACCACGCCTTGCGCGTGGGATGAAATCGCTTTTCTCTTTGCCCGCGGGCAAATCCTGTTCTCAAAAAGGGTCATTTTTGGTGAACGCAAATCGTCTATTCTTGCCGACCGCCGAAGAGGCATCGTCCCGGCCTGAAGCACGCCGGCATGCCAGCGTGATTTTGATGATCCTTTTGCCTGATGGATCCTTTACTCTATATGCGCCAAATACAATCCAGGACTTACACCGGCTTTAAAACTCTTTGACGCGAGCAAGGGGCGACTCACCCCGTTCCCGCGCCGCCTTCACCTTACACCGGCTCGAAAATTCTTTGACGCGAGCAAGGGCATATAATCCCAGGAGACCGGTTTTATGGGTGAGTGCTCTGAAACCACGCGACTTCTTCGCGCCTGGGCGAGCGGCGATCCAAATGCTCTGGAGCAATTGACCCCCAGGGTTTACGACGAGCTTCGCCGCATTGCGGGACGCTTGATGCGGGATGAGCGGCCTTGAATCACCATCCAGACAACTGCCCTGGTTCACGAAGCCTACCTCAAGTTGGTCGACGTCGCCAATGTGGATTGGCAGCACCGGGCCCATTTCTTTGCCATATCGGCTAAAATCATGCGGCGTATCTTACTGGATCAAGCGCGCCGCCGGGTCGCCGCCAAGCGCGGCGGCGCGGCCCCAGGGCTAAACCTGGATGAGGCCCCCGATGTCGGTTCAAGACGGGCCCGTGAGGTGATTGCGCTCGATGACGCCTTGACGGCCCTGGCGAAGATCAATCCGCGCCACGCGCGCGTCGTCGAACTGCGTTTCTTCGCCGGGTTGAGTGTAGAGGAGACCGCGGAGCTGCTGAAGGTCTCTCCGGGTACGGTAATGCGGGACTGGCGGCTGGCGCGGGCATGGCTGCTGGCCGAGCTCGGCGCTCCACGGAACGATCCGCGTTAGCCAAGATTTTTCGACTCCCCTTGTCGTTCTTTCATTGGATTTGCGCCTGAAGGTTGAAGCCACCTGGGCGCGGCACCGTCCGCGCTGGTTGAATCACAAAAAAACCAAAAGGAGATTCTCAATGACTACGATTCTGTTTCGCACTTCACTGGTGGGTATGCTCGCGACCTCGGCCTTCTATGCCCAAAGCGTCAGTCCGGCCGCGGCCAACACATCTTCCCATGTCCAACTGCGCTATTCCGTCGCCGATCTCGGTCTCGTGGGCCAGCCGCCGGGACAGCCATACGTCATCGAGAACGATGGCCTGATCGCCGGTGGTGCCGCCGTCTCGGATACCTCGTGGCACGCGACGCTCTGGTTCGGGCAATTGAAAGCTGATATCGGGAAGCCCGGCCTTGGAGGAAGCAGTATAGCGATGGGCGGTAACGATCGGGTGCAGGCCGTGGGGGAGGCCGAAACTGCCGACATGGATCCGAATGGAGAAGATTTTTGCGGTTTCGGCTCCCAGCACGTATGTCAGCCCTTCCTGTGGCAGTCCGGGCTCATGACGCCGCTTCCCCCGCTGACGAATCAAAACGGCGCGGCGGGCGGGAATGGAGCCGCCAATGCGATCAACAACCGGGGCCAGATTGTCGGCACCTTTGAGAACACCGAGCGCGACTCCACCTGCCCACCTTACGATCCCGCGCTGCTCCAATATCAGCAATTCCAGTTCAAGCCGGTCATTTGGCAAAACGGCACGGTCCAGGAATTGCCCACGGTCTCCGGTGACCCGGATGGCATTGTCTTCGCCATCAACGACAACGGCCAAGCCGTCGGCGCATCGGGCCAGTGTACGAGTTTCCAGGTTAATGGCGACCTCACATATCTCCATGGCCTTCACGCCACGCTATGGGAGAACGGCACAGTTACCGATCTCGGCAATCTCGGCGGAGTCGCGGGCGGAGGCGGAAATGCCGCGCTCGGTATCAATAACCGGGGTCAGGTTGTTGGTCATATAGGCACCGCCGACGGACCCGCTCACGCCTTCATGTGGAGCAAAGAGGCGGGCATGGAGGATTTGGGGACGCTCCCGGGTGACTTCACGAGTGTCGCCCTCGGCATCAACGATAACGGCGACATCGTTGGCATATCGCTCGATGCGAGCTTCAATCCGCGCGCTTTCCTCCGGCTGGATGGAGGGATGCTGGTCGATCTCAACTCGCTCGTCCCGGCCGGCTCCCCCCTGTTTCTCTTCGACGCGTGTTCCATCAATTCCGGGCGACAGATCATCGGTATTGCCGTAGATGGCGCGGGTAATTTCCATGGATACCTGGCAACTCCGAGTGACCCAAGTCAGGACCTTCCGGTTGTTTCGGTCTCGGAAACCAACCTTGCCCAATTCGAACAGGCGCGCAGGCTGCTTCAGCGGCGGATGGGTCTCGGCGAATTGGGTGCTCGGCGCGTCATGCCGCGCTGACCGGCAAGCGGCCGGTGCCAGTGTCTGCACATGTCGTCGGGCAAACGTTCCCGGCGCCGGCCGCATATAGATACACGAGTCCTCCCTTGTCGCCAAGGATCGACCTACCGTGTGACACCAGAAACTCGGCACATTGCAATGCGACTCGATTCACTGGGTCTGACCGGGCGCGCGGGCCGCGGGTTGGAATGGTGCGCCATTCGAGCACCCGCAGGCCCGAAAAACTGGTTGACAGATGGTTGACACTGGTTGACAGGTTTTCCGGACAGCATCTCCCAATCGCCTGATTTCACGCCAATTAGGCCCCTTGAGCCGCCGGGGGTGAGATCGCTTATAGTCTCCACCGGCAAATGACGGTCGAATCCAAGCCGGTGGTGATGACCCAGGCGATATATGCGCGGCACCGCCGGAGATCCCGGCAATATATCTCCAAGCTGGCCAAGGCCGGTGTGCTGGGGACCTTTGTCGGCGGCAGTCCGAGTCCGCTGGCGTCGCCATGTATGGGCGCCGAGGTGCCCGCCGCCATCGGTGCATGCGTCGCTCACCCTGAGTTCCGCGTGGCGGTCGCTGTGTCCGGCGCCGTGACGATTTACATTCTGGCGGGGAATGGGAACGCCCTGTATAATGCGATCGTGCGCGAGATGAGCGGGGCTCGCGGGAAGAGAGCGAGGTTCCCGACCGTGCCGGAGGTGCAGATGAATTGCAAGCCCGTCGGAGGCCCGGCCACGGTCCCGTTCGACAAGTATCCAGGCGGGAGTCGCATCGAGCAGGAGTACCTGACGCTCACGAACAAGAACAGGCGGATTATGGAGATCCACGTGAGGGAAGACGGCCCAAAGTACGGGAGGAGCTACCAACTCGCATGACCCGGAAGGAATTTCTCCGTCGTCTTGT
>DAIDHC010000117.1 GCA_027452065.1 Bryobacterales bacterium | reverse complement strand
GCAGATTTTCATTGCATTTTCCCCTTTTGTTCGCCAATAATAAGACCAGCTATGGCTCTGACAAGGCGGCAAAAGGAAGTTCTCGACTACATCGCGGATTTCATCGAGGATCACGGCTACAGCCCGAGCTATGAGGAGTTGGCGCACGGGCTGTCCTTGTCCTCGCTGGCCAGCGTGCACAAGCACATCGAGGCTCTGGAGGCGCGGCAGTATCTGCGCCGGAGCTACAACCAGAGCCGGTCGACGGAGGTGGCGGCGGCCTATGCCGAGCAGCGGCGGCGGGAGCGGGGAAGGTCTGGCAGGACGGGAGGCGTTCCGCTGATGGGGCGCATCGCGGCCGGCGCGCCGATTGAGACCTTCGAGACGCGCGAGGATTTGCAGTTCGCCGATTTCGCGGGCTCCGGAGACACGTATGCGCTGCAGGTACAGGGGGAGTCGATGATCGAGGATCACATCTGCCCCGGGGACTACGTGCTGATTGAGCGCAACGCCGAACCGCGGGAAGGGGACGTGGTGGTGGCGCTGGTAGCCGGAGCCGAGACGACGCTGAAGCGGTATTACCGGGAGGCGGATGGCAGCATCCGGCTGCAGCCGGCGAACTCGACGATGGCGCCGATCCTGGTGAATCCGGAAGACCTGCAGATTCAGGGCCGCCTGCTGGCGGTGCTGCGCAAGTACCACTAAGAGGGGCTCGGGCCGCGCCATAGACTGGCGACCGGCGCGGGAAGAGCGATGGGCCGCGGCCGCGGCGTTGCGGGATCCGGGAACGGGGCGTCAGGCGGGATGCCCTTTGTTACACTAGGGGCTTGGCCGTTTTCCGGCCAGCGTAACCATGAAAATACACGAGTATCAGGCTAAGGCGATCCTGGCCCAATACGGCGTACCTGTGCCGCGAGGCGAGGTTGCCTACACGGTGGAGGAAGCCGAGGCGGCGGCGAAGAAGATCGGCGGAAGCGTGGTGGTGAAGGCGCAGATTCACGCCGGAGGGCGGGGCAAGGGCGGGGGCGTGAAAGTGGCGGAAAACTCCGACGAGGCGGCGGCGCTGGCCAAGCAGATTCTGGGCATGACGCTGGTGACGCACCAGACCGGGCCGGAGGGGCGGGTGGTGCAGCGGGTGTTGATTGAAGAGACGCTGCCGATCGAGCGGGAGCTGTATCTGGGGATTGTGCTGGACCGGGCGCAGGGCAAGAACGTGTTCATGGCGTCGGCCGAGGGCGGCATGGAGATCGAGGAAGTGGCGGCGAGGAATCCGGAGCGGATTCTGAAGGAACCGCTGGAGCCGGGGATGGGGCTGATGGGATTCCAGGCGCGGAAGCTGGCGTTCGGGATCGGGATTCCGGCGGCGAGCGTGAACGCGGCGGCGGCGGCGATGGCGGCGCTGGCCAGGGCGACGGAGGCCGCCGACGCATCGCTGGCCGAGATCAATCCGTTCATCCTGACCAAGGACGGGAAGGTGTACGCACTCGATGCCAAGATCAACCTGGACGATAACGCGCTGTACCGGCACAAGGATCTGCTCGAGCTGAGGGACCGCAACGAGGAAGATCCGCTGGAGGTGGAGGCGTCGCGGTTCGGGCTGAACTACATCAAGCTGGACGGGAGCATCGCCTGCATGGTGAATGGGGCGGGGCTGGCGATGGCGACGATGGACATTGTGAAATACGCGGGCGGGAGTCCGGCGAATTTTCTCGACGTGGGCGGCGGGGCCAACGCCGAGCAGATCCGGAACGCGTTCCGGATTCTGCTGTCGGATGCGAGCGTGAAGGCGGTGTTCATCAATATATTCGGCGGGATTCTGCGCTGCGACACGCTGGCGACGGGCGTGGTTTCGGCGGCGCGGGAGCTGAACATTCACATTCCGGTGGTGATCCGCATGGAAGGGACAAACGTGGAGAAGGGAAGAGAGATCTTGCGGGAGTCGGGATTGAATTTCACGGTGGCCGACGGGATGAAGGACGGGGCGGAGAAGGTTGTGGCGCTGGCCGGGGGGGCGAAGTAAGATGAGCGTCCTGGTTGACCGGAACACGCGGCTGCTGGTGCAGGGATTCACGGGCAAGGAAGGCACGTTTCACGCGCAGGCGGCGATCGATTACGGAACGAACGTGGTGGGAGGAGTGACGCCGGGCAAAGGCGGGCAGAAGCACCTGGACCGGCCGGTGTTCGACACGGTTTCGGCGGCGGTGCGGCACACCGGCGCCAATGCGTCGGTGATCTTCGTGCCTCCGCCGTTTGCCGCTGACGCGATCATGGAGGCGGTGGACGCCGGCGTGCCGCTGGTGGTGTGCATCACCGAAGGGATTCCGGCCAACGACATGGTGCGGGTGTGGGCGTACATGAAGGGCAAGGGGACGAGGCTGATCGGGCCGAACTGCCCGGGGATTATTTCGCCGGGCAAGTGCAAGATCGGGATCATGCCGGGGCACATTCATCTGGAAGGGAAAGTCGGCGTCGTATCGCGGTCGGGGACGCTGACCTACGAGGCGGTGGGACAGCTCACGAGCCTGGGGATCGGGCAGTCGACCTGCATCGGGATCGGCGGGGATCCGATCATCGGGACGAGTTTCGTGGATGCGGTCGGACTGTTCAATGAAGACCCGGAGACCGAGGCGATCATCATGATCGGCGAGATCGGAGGGAACGCCGAGGAGACGGCGGCGGGCTTCATCCGGCAGAACGTGCGGAAGCCGGTGGTAGGGTTCATCGCCGGGCAGACGGCGCCGCCGGGGCGGCGGATGGGGCACGCGGGAGCGATTATTTCAGGCGGATCGGGGAAGGCTTCCGACAAGATCGCGGCGATGAAGAGCGCCGGGATCACGGTGTGCGACTCGCCGGCCGAACTGGGCGCGACGATACAGAAGCTGCTGTAGCGGCGGGGAATTGAAATCAGAGAAAACATGCAACGAACTTTTGGAATCATCAAGCCGGATGCGGTGGCCGCGGGCCACACGGGAGCGATCCTGGCGATTATCGAGAAAGCCGGCTTCCGGATTGCCGGATTGAAGATGACGCGGCTGAGCAGGGCGCAGGCCGAGGCGTTTTACGAAGTTCACAAAGCGCGGCCGTTTTACGCGAGCCTGGTGAATTTCATGACCGAGGGTCCGGTGGTGGTGATGGTGCTGGAGCGGGAGAACGCGATCCAGCAGTGGCGCGACACGATGGGGGCGACGAACCCGGCCAACGCAGCCGAGGGGACGATCCGCAAGCTGTTCGCCCAGAGCATCGAGCGCAACGCCGTGCACGGCTCGGACGCGCCGGAGACGGCGGCGGTGGAGATTCCGTTCTTCTTTCCCGGGGCCGAACTGCTGTAGGCGGCGGGCCTGCCGGCGGCGCCGGCGAAGGAGCGGGACCGCGAAGTTGTGGCGGGAGGCCGGCGGCGCGGGGAGCCGCGGCCGCGGGGCGGGTGTTTCCGGCCGGGCGCTCAGGGCTGTAGGCGCCAGGGGCTGACGTTGTTCCAGCGGGCGAGCTCCGTTGAAACCCAGGCGAGATCCTTGCCCGAATGGCAGGCCAGGCAAGGGTTGGGAATTCCGTATTTGGCGGACATTGCCGGGGTGATGAAGCGGAAGGTGTGACTGCGGACGCGGGTGTCGGCGAGCGTCTGGGCAATTCGCGGCATGTGACACTCGATGCAACGGGCACCGGTGCTGGCGGCGGGGTGATGGGTGTGCTGCTCGATGGTGCCGCGCGGTCCGGCCGGGGAGCGGGGGCCGTGGCACTCCAGACACAGGGCGTCGGCGGGCTTGAGCAGGTCGGCGGTGTTGCCGGTGCCGTGGACGTCGTGGCATGAGAAGCAGGTGATGCCGCGGCGGTACATCACGCTCTGGACGAAATCATTGCCCTGCATGCGATTCTTGTGGGCCGAGCCGTCGGGCCAGTGGGTGAAGGTGGTTTCGCCGAGGCGGTGATCCTCGAGAGTCCAGAGGCGCGACAGCGGCTGGCCGGCGGTATAGCCGACGGGCCAATCGTAATAGCGGCCGTTGACGGGGTTGGCGTTGAGGCGGCCCTGGGAGTGGCACTGGATGCAGACGTCGCTGGCGGCGATGGGGTCGATGCGCACGGGGTTGAGGATGTTGGAGGCGGCGGGTTGGCGGACGTGGTCGCCGCCGGGGCCGTGGCATTTTTCGCAGCCCACGTTCCACTCTGTGACCTGGCGCGTGGCGATGTCGTAGTTGACCGAATGACAGCCGTCGCAGAGGGGGCCGGTGGGGCGGTCCTGGTTGCTTTCCGGGTAGTAGGGCACCCACCAATCGGCGTTTTTCTCGACGTGGAAGGGCCGCCAGACCTGGTGGGTGATGTCCCACTGGGCGGGGAGGACGTAGTAGTCGCCGTTGCGGCGGGCGAAGTAGCGTTGTTTCCAGCGGCTGCCGTAGACGAAGGCGACCTGATCGAGGGTGAAGGGTACGAGCGGGTTGGGGTGGGAAAAGTCGCCGAGCACGGCTTCGGGGTGGGCGCGGGGGTCCTGGACGACGTTGGCCATCCGGGTTTTGCTCCAGCGCTGGTAGATTGCGGCGTGGCAGGGACGGCAGGCGCCGGAGCCGACGAAGGAGGGGGCAGCAGCCAGAGGCAGAGCGGCCAGAAGCAGCGCGGCGTACCGGAGGGGCGGAGGCATCAGGGTAGAGCCTCGATCATGACATCGATCTGTTCGGGCGTGATGTAGAAATGGGGAGAGACGCGGATCCAGCCGCGGCGGGCGGCGACCGAGATGCCGCGTTTGCCGAGCTGGCGGGCGATGGCGGCAGAATCGAGGCCGTCCTTGCGAAAGCTGACGATTCCGGCGGCGGTGGCGGGAGTGCGCTGGCCGAGGAGTTGGTAGCCGCGGCGGGCGGCGCCTTCGGCGGCGCGGCCGGCCAGGGCGGTGACGGCGGGGGCGATGCGGCTCACCTGGGCTTCGAGGATGAACTCGATGGCGGCGGCGAGGCCGTAGCAGCCGATGGTGTTCAGGGTGCCGCACTCGTAGCGGCCGGCGTCGGGGCGGAGGACGATGTCGCCGGGATCGTAGCTGTCATAGCCGGAGACGTTGGTCCAGCCGAACTCGACGGGCTCGATTTCATCGAGGCGGCTGCGGCGGACATAGAGGATACCGCAGCCTTCCGGACCGAGGAGCCATTTGTGGCCGTCGGCGGCGAGGGCGTCGATGTGAGCGGCTTCGACGTCGAGGGGAAAAGCGCCGAGGCCCTGGATGGCATCGACGAAGAAGAAGACGCCGCGGCGGCGGCAGATTTCGCCGATGGCCTCGAGATTGGCGCGGAAACCGCTGATATATTGGACGAAACTGATGGCCAGGAGGCGGGCGCCACGGCAGGCTTCATCGATTTTTTCCAGTGGATCGGTGACGCGGAGCCAGTCGATGGTCACGCCGCGGGGGGCTAAGCGCTTCCAGGGCAGGGAGTTGGCGGGAAACTCGTCTTCGAAGCCGACGATGCGGTCACCGGGTCGCCAGTCGATGCCGAGAGCGACCGTGGCGATGCCTTCGGAGGTGTTTTTCACGATGGCGATCTCGTCGCGGTGGGCTCCGATGAGGCGGGCGGTGCGGAGGCGGAGGTTCTCATAGGCTTGCAGCCATTGGCCGTAATGGTGCGAACCGTGGTTCAGCGCGTCGTCGGCCAGCCATTTCATGGCGTCGGCCGCGGGGCGGCAGAGGGGGGCGACGGAGGCGTGGTTCAGATACACCAGGTTGGCGGAAACGGGGAAGTGCTCACGGTAGGGAAACGCAAGCCCGGCCGTGTGCGTCGGTTGATCGTCCAGAGTGAAACCCATCATTCCGACTATACGTAAAAAACGTGAGGGGTTTATACTGAAGCTAGCAGTCGTGTCGGTAAGGAGCATTTCCATGCGAAGGCCGCTTTCCGCCAGTGTTAGCCTGATCCTCTCGGTGCTGATCGCGGTGCCGGGCTGGGCGGGCAACAAGAAAGACAACCCGGATGATATCGGCAATCGCGATGTCGGTAAGGGCGTCAATTTCTACTCTCTCGACAAAGAGATCGCTCTTGGCAAGGGCCTGGCCCAAGACGTGGAGAAGCAGGCCAAGATCATCAACGACCCGGTGATCTCGGAGTATGTGAACCGGGTGGGGCAGAACCTGGTGCGGAACTCGGACGCCAAGGTGCCGTTCACGATCAAGGTGATCGACAGCGAGGACGTGAACGCGTTCGCGCTGCCGGGCGGGTTCTTCTTTGTGAACTCGGGGCTGATTCTGAGCGCGGACAATGAAGCGGAACTGGCCGGGGTGATGGCGCATGAGATCGCGCACGTGGCGGCGCGGCACGGCACGAGGCAGGCGACGCGCGGCGAGATCGCGCAGCTCGGCATGATTCCGCTGATGCTGTTCAGCTACGGCTGGACCGGGTACGGGCTGTACGAAGCGGCGAGCGTGCTGGTGCCGGTTGCGTTTCTGAAGTTCTCGCGCGGCTTCGAGTCGGAAGCCGATATGCTCGGACTGCAGTACATGTACAAAGCGGGCTACGATCCGACGGCGTTCGTCGATTTCTTTGAAAAAATCGAGACGCTGGAGAAGAAGAAGCCGGGGACGGTTTCGAAAGTGTTCTCGACGCATCCGCCGACCGAAGATCGCGTTAAGGCCGTTCAGCAGGACATCAACACCATGCTGAAAGAGAAGCCGGAGTACATCCTGACGACGTCGGAATTCAACGACGTGAAGGCGCGGCTGGCGATGATGCACAACCGGCGCCGCGTGGACGAAGTGAAGGATCCGAACAAGCCGACGCTGCGGCGCACGCCGGGCTCGGGGCCGATTAACGCCGACGACGGAAGCACGAACAGCAAGGGCGACGACGACGAGCGGCCGACATTAAAGCGCCGGCCGGGTTCGACGGACAACAACAACTGAGTGCGGCGTCAGGCCGCTTGAGAATCGACGGCCCGGGAAGCGCGAAAGCTTCCCGGGCCGTTCGTGTTTTTGGATGAGGGGGGCGCGGCGGCGGGGCCGCGGCGGGGCTTGGAGTCAGGTCGCGGGGGCGGGGCCGCGAGGGCGCTTGAAATGAGGGGCGCGGCGGAGGCGTGGCCGGGACGGGACTTGGAGTCCGGGTGCGGAGGTCGGGCCGTGGCGGGGCTGTGACGGGGCCGGGAATGACGGGCGCAGCGGAGGCGCGCGGGCGGCGGGAGTTTTGCGGGCGTTCTGTGGCCGGCGGCGGACGGGGCGAGGGGCTACTCGACGAAGCCGATGGAGCGCAGGGTTTTGGCGGGTTCGGATTCGTCGAAGTTGTTGACGTCGGCTTTCTCGCGGCCGTTGACCAGGGCCACACCGTAGGGCGTGTTCAGGAACTTGAAGACGTCGCGGAGGGGTTTGACATCGAGCGAGGTGCCGGCTTTGAGGCCGGTGTCGTGAAGGAAAGCGGCGGCCCACTGGGGCTGGTTAATGGGGATGGCGATGACGCTGGTGTCTTTCCAGGCGAGCTTGGCCATGCGGCGGGCGGCGGCGTCGCAGTGCATACAGGCCGGGTCGTAAAAGAATAGGAAGATGTGGCCGGACTGGAGCGAACGGGGCGCGCCGTCGACGACGACGGAGGCGGGAGCCTTGGTGCCGGTGAGGCGGGCGACGTTGACGCCGTAGGAAACTCCGGCGAAGACGGTGACGGCGCCGAGCACCATGAGCGCGACGCGGAGGCCGCGCGAGGGGCGGGCCCACAGCCAGGCGAGGACGGCCATCAGCAGCATAATGCCGTCGCCGATGAAGAATCCGGGCCCGACGCTGCGCTTGACCAGGGGGAAGCAACTGCAATCCTTACCCACGAGGGTGCTGTAGTTGACGCCGATGTAAACCATGAAGGCAACCAGCAGCAGGCCGCAGATCAGGCTGCCCCAGCGGCGGAAGCGGGGCACGAAAATCAGCACGCCGCCGAGCATTTCCGCGATGCCGAGGGCGAGGGTGAAGGGGAGCGACAGAGCGGAGGGAACGCGGAACTGACCGAGGGCCTCCGACCAGGTGAAAGGATCGGTGAGCTTCCAGCTTCCGGAGGAGACGAAAAGCAGCGTGAGTAAGACGGCAGAGACGCCGCCCGCGAGCTTTTTCCAGAGGGGGAGATCCAACGCGCTGCGCGGCGAGGCCGCATCCGAGTCCATACCAACCCTATTTTAGACGGTTTCGATCGTCGAAAAACGCCTGCGCGGTTTCGACGGTGCGGCGGATGTCTTCTTCGGTGTGAGCGGCGGAGACAAAACCTGCCTCGAATTGGGAGGGCGCGAGGTAGATGCCGTGATCGAGCATCCAATGGAAGAAGCGGCGGAAGGCGTCGAGATCGCAGGCTTTGGCCGATTCGTAGTCGGTCACCGGATGGGGCGTGAAGAAGAAGGTGAACATGGAGCCGACGCGGTTGACGGTGAGGCCGGCGGGAGGGTGGGCGCAGAGGGCGGCGGCGCGGGATTCGAGCAGGGCGTAGATTTCCGGGTGGGCCTGGAGATAACGGAGCATGGCGATGCCGGCGCTGACGGCGAGAGGGTTGCCGGAGAGAGTGCCGGCCTGATAAACGGGGCCGGTGGGAGCGACGCGGCGCATGATGTCGGCGCGGCCCCCGTAGGCGGCGAGCGGCAGGCCGCCGCCGATGATCTTGCCCATGGTGGTGAGGTCGGGGCGGATGTTGTAAAGCTGCTGTGCGCCGCCGAGGGCGAGGCGGAAGCCGGTCATGACCTCGTCGAGAACGAGGAGCGCGCCGTGGGCGTCGCACAAGTCGCGGAGACCTTCGAGGAAGCCGGGCGCGGGCGGGATGCAGCCCATGTTGCCGGCCACGGGCTCGACGATGACGCAGGCGATGTGGGCACCGCGTTCGGCGAAAGCGGCCTGGGCGGAGGCGAGCGAGTTGAACGGAGCGGTGACGGTGGTGGCGGCGAAGGAGGGGGGGACGCCGGCGGTGTCGGCGATGCCGAGCGTGGCCATGCCGGAGCCGGCCTTGACCAGAAGCGAATCGACGTGGCCGTGGTAGCAGCCTTCGAACTTGAGGACGAGGTCGCGGCCGGTGAAGCCGCGGGCCAGGCGGATGGCGCTCATGGTGGCTTCTGTTCCGGAGTTGACCAGGCGGACCATCTCGACCGAGGGCACGCATTCGCGGATGAGGGAGGCGAGCTCGACCTCGCGCGCCGTGGGGGCGCCGAAGCTGGTGCCGCGCTCGAGCACCTGGCGGAGCGCGTCGATGACCGGGGCGGGGCAGTGGCCGAGGATCAGGGGGCCCCAGGAGCCGACGTAGTCGATGTACTCGTTTCCGTCGGCGTCGAACAGATGGGAGCCGGCGCCGCGCTCGATGAACGGGGGAGTTCCGCCGACGCCGCGGAAGGCGCGGACGGGGCTGTTGACGCCGCCGGGGATGATTTCCTGGGCCTGGCGGAAGAGAGCTTCGGAGCGGGCGCGGTTCATCGGAGGGCTAACCGGCGACCTGTCGATCGCCGGGGATCAGCTTTTGCAGGAAGAAATTCATGACAATTTCGTGGAGGGTGCCGTTGAGGTTGCGGAAGAGGCGGCGTTTGAGGGTGAGGTAGGGCTGAGTGCCGGCGAACAGATCCTGCATGAGGCCGCCGAAGCGGGGGCTGCGGCGGATGAAGCGGACCATCTGGGCCGGGACGGTGCTGAAGAGGAAGCGGCCGAGGAAGACGTGCTTGGCGAGGGTGGCGCCGAAGGCGAGGTCGGCGGCGAAATCGTGATCGAGAAGGGAGTGGTAGGCGCGGGCCTTTTCCTCGAGCGAGCCGTGTTCGGCGACGATGGTCTGGCCGGCGAGGTCGCCGGAGCGCATGGCGTAGTAGAGGCCCTCGCCGGTGATGGGATCGACGAGGCCGCCGGCGTCCCCGGCGGCGAGCCAGCCTTCGCCGGACAAACGGTTCCGGCGCCAGGCGGGGCGCTCGAGCGAGGGCAGGACATGACCGTAAAACTGGGCGTCTTTACGCGAGATGCCCTTGGCTTCCATGTAGCGCTCCAGGCGCAGGCGCAGCGACTGGGCGGGCTCGCCCTTGCCGCAGATACCGACCGAGAGGTGGCCGCAGCGGGGGAATACCCAGATGTAGCCTTCCAGGTGCGGGAGGAACTGGATGTCGATGTGGTTCTGTTCGAGAGGGACCCAGTAGCCGAGAGCGTGCATGGTGTCGCCAGCGGTCCACTCGGTGCCCAACTGGCGCAGGGGATTGCGGGCGCCGGTGGCGACGACGCAGTAGTCGGCTTCGATGATTCCGTTGCGGGTGCGGAGGCGCCAGCCGCGGTCGCGGCGCTCGATGTCCAGCACGCGCGTCTTTTCGATGGCGGCGCCGGCGCGCTCGGCGCGTTCGAGAAGCATGCGGTTCAGATCGAGGCGCGAATAGATGAGGAGAGGCTCGGGCAGAGTCATGCGGACCGAGCCGGCGGGGGGAGCGCTGAGGAACGCTTCGGTGACTGCCTTTTTGGGAGTCGCGTTGTCGCGCAGGAAGGGATACTGCTGATAGGCCTTAAAGGTGATGCCGCCGCCGCAGGGTTTCTCCCAGGCAAGCTTTTCGTCAATCACCAGCGTGCGGAGACCGGCGGAGGCCAGCCTCGCTGCCGCCATCGCCCCGGCGGGACCGCCGCCGAGAACCGCCACCTGCTTCATTTGGCCGGTCCGTCCGGCGCGGGAGATTGGCCGGAAACCGGGGGATGACCGGGAGGGAGCGCTCCGGCCGGTGCGTTGGGCGTCATCGAGGGCATGTTGGCGCCGTGCGGGGCGCCCATCGAGCCGGCCCCGTGCCCGGCGCCGTTGCCCGCGCGGCCCTTCACCACCCACGCGGAGCCCTGCTGGACCAGAACGTACTTCATGTCCAGGCCCTCGGCCGGATTGGTGTTCCCCTTGGCCTGAAAATGCACCATCGCGTCGGCCTCACCCTTCTGGAACGACACGGAAGAAACGGTCACTTCCATCTCGGCAAGCCCCTGCCGGGTGGAAAGGTACTTCATAATGCCTTCTTTGACCGCTGATTCGTTCTGGATGTCTTTTTTGCATCCCGCCATCAGCAGAACCGTTATGAGCGTGAGCGTGCCGAATTTCACTCTCCGATTATACCCCTCGGGTTTCAGATGCCCGCGGCGGCCGGATGGCGTTTTTTCGCAGAGCCGGAAGCGGGGAAACTTTCCTGCGCCGGCGGGTGCGGCGGCGCGTCCGTCACGCGAGACGGTACACTGAAATCTCTTGGCCTCCAACGACCTGTCGCGATTCAAACACTATGACCTGATGCTCAGCACGTTCGTGGTGATACTGCTGATATCGAATCTTGTCGGGCAGAAGATTTGCGCCTTCGGAGAACTCCGGGTCAGCGGGGCGCAGCTTCTGTTTCCGTTGACTTATATTTACGGAGATATCTTCACGGAGGTGTACGGCTATCGCGCCTCGCGGAGGGCCATCTGGCTGGGGTTCTTCGCCTCCGGGCTGCTGTCGGCGCTGGGCGTGGCGATCACGGCGTTGCCGGCGGCGCCGGAGTGGCACAACCAGCAGGCGTTTGCGACCGTGTTCAGCGTGGTGCCGCGGCTGGTGGTGGCAAGCCTGGCCGCCTACTGGTGCGGCGAGTTCACCAATTCATTCGTGATGGCGAAGATGAAGCTGCTGACCGAGGGCCGGCACTTATGGTCGAGGACGGTCGGCTCCACGATAGCCGGCCAGTTGGTGGACACCATCGTGGTGATGACGCTGGCGTTCGGATTTTCGATCAATGCGGCGACGGTGGTGAAGCTGATTGTGGACGGCTATCTGTTCAAGGTGGCCTATGAGGTGCTGGCCACGCCGCTCACCTATCTGGTGGTGAACGCGCTCAAGCGCTCCGAGGGCGTGGACGTGTTCGACCGCGGCACCCGGTTCAATCCGTTCCTGGTGGAAGTGTAGCGCCCGCGCGGCCTATACTCGGCTCTGATGACGGGCTCGACGGTACTGGACATCGGCTGCGGGACGCGCAAGATCGAGGCGGACGCGGTGGGCATCGACATCGCGCCGGGCTCGTCGGCGGACATCATCTGGGACCTGGACCGCTATCCCTGGCCGCTCGAAAGCGACCGCTTCACGCGGATCCACATGTCGCACGTGATCGAGCATTTCGGCGACATCATGCGGGCGATGGCGGAGGTGCACCGGGTGGCGCGGGCCGGCGCCGACGTCTACGTGACCACGCCGCACTTCAGCTCGCACAACTCGTTCACCGATCCGACGCACAAGACGCACCTGGCGGCGCGGAGCTTCGAGTACTTCACGGGGCGGGCGTTCGAGTCGTTCACCGGCTCGGCGTTCAGCTTCGAGATCGCGGCGGTGGAATTGAGCTTCGGGGGAAATTTCGTGCTGGACAATCTGGGGCGGTGGATCGCGGGACGGTCGCTCGCCTGGTATGAGAGGCACGCGGCGTGGTGGTTTCCGGCGCTCGACATCCGCTGCCACCTGCGGGTGGTCAAGTAGCGGCACGGCGGGGCGGGCGGCTGGCGAAGGGGCTGCCGGGGATGACGAAGCGAAGCGGCCAGGCGGCATTGTGGCGGATGCCGATGCGCGGGGTGACCTCGGCGTGGAGCTCCGCCTCGGAGCGCCAGCGCCGGACCGAGAGCGGGCCGAGGGTCAGGTCGACTGCATTGAGACGGGCGCCGATGGCGAGGGCCTGGGTGAGCTTGCCGGGGCCGTTGGCAAGGTCTTCGGCGCGGCGGATGCCGGCGCGGCGGCGGCGCATAAGACTCAGGCCGCAGAGGGGCTCGAGGGCGCGGATGAGCACGCAGCCGGGGCTGCCCTCGGGCTCGCAGACGAAGTTCAGGCAGTAGTGCATGCCGTAAATCCAGTAGACGTAGGCGTGGCCGGGCGGGCCGAACAGGACGCGCGTTCTGGGGGTGAGGCCGCGCCAGGCGTGGGCGGCGCGGTCCGAGGCGCCGAGATAGGCCTCGGTCTCGACGATGCGGCCGGCGGTGCGGCCGTGGACCAGGATCTTGCCGAGGCAGCGGCGTGCGACGAGCTCGGCGGGATGGGCGAAAAAATCGCGGCCCACCGGCTCGGAGGCGGCGAGGATTTCATCGAGCGTGTTGGGGTCCGTTATGCTGAGATTTTCACACGCGCCCTGGTCCTCATGCGACTTTTCACAGCCATCGACATTCCCGCACCGGTTCGGGAGCGTCTCAACGCTCTGGTGGAACGGCTGAGGCCGAGCGCGGCGATTGCCTGGAGCCGGGCGTCGAACCTGCACATCACGACGCGCTTTCTGGGCGAGTGTCCGGAGAAGAAACTGGAGGCGATTACGGAAGCGCTGGGAGCGATGAGCCCGCGGGAGGCCATTGAGGTGAGTGTGGAGGGGCTGGGCTGGTTTCCGAACGAGCGCCGGCCGCGCGTGCTGTGGGCGGGAGTCGAGGGCGGCGAGGCGCTGGCGGCGCTGGCGGCGGCGACGAACGCGGCGCTGGAGCCGCTGGGCTTCGCTCCGGAACCGAAGCCGTTCTCACCGCACCTGACGCTGGCGCGCATCCGCGATCCGTATCCGCTCGATGGGCTTCGCCGGGCCATCGCGTCTCTGCCGACGACCGGGATGGGCCGCTTCGCGGTGACAAGCTTTCATTTGTACCAGAGCCAGCCCGGGCAGTCGGGTTCCGTCTATACTAGGCTGGCGGAATTTCCCTTTCGCCCATGATGCCCGCTCTCGCACTCCTGGCCGCTTATCTCATCGGCGGCGTTCCGTTCGGATATTTTCTGGTGAGGTGGCGGACGGGCAGCGACGTCCGCTCGCTCGGCAGCGGCAACATCGGCGCCACCAACGTGCTGCGCACCACGGGCCGAGCGCTGGGGTTTGTGACGCTGCTGCTGGACGTCGCCAAGGGGTTTGCGGCGGTGTGGCTGGCATCGTGGCTGACGCAGGGCTCGCCGTTGTGGACCAGCGCGGCGGCGCTGGCGGTGATGGCGGGCCACGCGTTTCCGGTTTTCCTGCGCTTCCAGGGCGGCAAGGCGGTGGCGAGCTTCATCGGCGCTTATTTGTATCTGGCTCCGCTGCCGCTGGTGTGCGTGCTGGTGGTATTTGTAGCCGTGGTCGCCTACAGCCGGTTCATCTCGCTGGGATCGGTGATCGCGGCCGGGTCGTTCCCGTTCGCGGTGTGGTTGATACTTCATCCTCCGGCGCCGGTAACGGTGTCGGCGATCGCGGCGGGGGCGTTTATCGTCTACCGGCACAAGGCGAATATCGAGCGGCTGCGCGCGGGCACGGAGAACGTTCTGAACCTGTCGTCGCGGAAAGCGGGCGCCCGGCGATGAGCCGGCTGGCCATTGTCGGCGGCGGAAGCTGGGGCACGGCGCTGGCAATTGTGCTGGCGCCGCGCTATGAGAGCGTGGGGCTGTGGGTGCATGAGGAGGAGCTGGCCGCCTCGATTCAGACGAGCCGGGAGAACGCTTTGTTTCTGGCCGGCTTCCCGCTGGCGGCGAACGTGACGGCGACGGCGGATCTGGAGTGCGCGCTGGAAGGGGCGGGGACGATTCTCGGCGTGATGCCGTCGCGGCATGCGCGGGCGGTGTGGAGGCGCGTGTTCCCTCTGGCCGAAGCCGGGGCGGCGATCGTCAGCGCCACGAAGGGGCTGGAAACGGGCACGCTGCTGAGGATGTCGGAGGTGATCGCGGAGGCCGCGCCCGCTCCGGCGCCTCCGATCGCGGTGCTCTCGGGGCCGACGTTCGCGCTGGAGGTGGCGCGGGGCGAGCCGGCCGCGCTGGTGATCGCCTCCGCCGACGCGGCGCTGGCGGCGCGGATCCAGCGCGAGTTTTCCGGCCCGACCTTCCGCCTGTACACGAATCCGGATCCGGTGGGCGTGGAGATCGGCGCGTCGCTAAAGAACGTGATCGCCATCGGCGCCGGCATCTGCCAGGGGTTGGGATTGGGCAGCAACGCCATCGCGGCGCTGATCACGCGCGGCCTGGCGGAGATCACGCGGCTGGCTCTGGCGCTGGGCGGGCAGCCGCGGACGATGGCCGGCCTCGCCGGGTTGGGCGACCTGGTGCTGACGTGCACGGGGGCGCTGAGCCGGAACCGGTCGGTGGGCATCGCCCTGGCGCAGGGCAGGACGCTCGACGAAATTGTGAGCTCGATGAAGATGGTGGCCGAGGGCGTCGACACCACGAGCGCGGCCGTCGCCCTGGCCGCCCGGCATGGGGTCAACCTGCCCATCACCAACCAGATGGACCGCATCATCCGGGGCCTGCAGTCGCCGGCCGAAGCGCTGCGGGAACTGATGGAAAGATCGCTCAAAGAAGAGTAAAAATGGAGTCTGGCGCTCCCGGTAAGAGCGGTCTGTGGACCAGCGGGTCCCTTACACCATGCCGCCCCATCCACCGCAACCTTCTTCGAATGAGCGGGTTAATACCGATATGACGGCCGCCGCCGCGTACCTGGAACGCGATGCCGAGTTGATGCTGCGCGTGCGCGATGGCGATGAGACCAGCTTCGCGCTGCTGCTGGAGCGGCACCGGCGTCCGGTGATCCACTTTCTTTCGCGCATGGTGCAGAATCCGGCGGTGTCGGAAGAGTTGGCGCAGGAGGTTTTTCTGCGCGTGTACAAGGCCCGGGCAACCTATGAGCCGACGGCGAAGTTCACCACCTGGCTGTTCCGGATCGCCACGCATCTGGCCATCAACTGGCTGCGCGACCGGCGGAACGAGAAGAGCGAGGACAGCCTGGACCGGAGCGCGGCCGGGGAAGGTGCGCCGATTCAGATCGCCGACCGGGCGCCGACAAAAGAGCAGGAGATGTTGTATCAGGCGCGGCTGGCCGAGGTGCGGCGGGCCATCGACGCGCTGCCGGCCAAGCAGCGGGCGGCGGTGCTGATGCACAAATATCACGAAATGGGATACGCGCAGATCGCCCGGACCTTGAATTGTTCCGAGTCGGCGGTAAAATCGTTGTTGTTTCGCGCCTATGAGACGCTGCGAGCGCGGCTGGTTCATATGGCGTGAGGAGCTTGAGTATGGATTGCCCTGCACATGATTCCGGCAAATCCGGCATCTTCGTTTCCTACGCAGCCGGCACGCTGAGCGGCGTGGAATTGGAGGCGTTGGAGCGTCATCTGGAAGTCTGCGCCGAGTGCCGGCGCGAGGCCGCGGCGCAGCGCGAGGTGTGGGCGGCGCTCGATGTATGGACGCCGGCGCCGGTGCCGCCGGATTTCGACAGCCGGCTTTACGAGCGCATCGCGGCGGAGGGGAGCCGGAGGTGGTGGCACTTCGCGCTGCGGCCGGAGTTCTCCTTCCGCTTCCGCGCGGCGGCTCCGGTGGCGGCGGCGTGCCTAACGCTGCTGGTGGCGTTGCTGCTGCGGGCGCCGCAGGCTCCACGTCCGGCGGCGCTGCCGCCCGCGGCCGCGGTTTCGACCGCTCCGGTGAAGATCGACGCCGACCAGGTGGAACGGTCGCTCGACGATATTGAGATGCTGAAGCAGATGGGATTCGCCGCGGACGGAAGCGACTCGCCCTCTTGAGAGAGGATGGGACAACCAGTGCGTCTTTCTTTGGTCGAGGCCGGCGTGCTGGCGACGGTGTGGTTGTGGACGGTTCCCGTGGCGGCGCACGGGGCGTTCGGCGGTCCGAGGAATCCGGCGCACGCCCAGGCCCGGGGGCGCGCCAACAAGCCGGCCGGCAAGAAGAACGCGAACGGCGAGCTGGGACCGGCCCCGATCGAGCAGTTGCGAAACATGTCGCCGGAGGAGCGCCGGCGCTTTCTCGACAGCCTGCCTCCGGCCCGCCGCCAGCGCCTGCAGCAGAGGCTGAACCAGTACGAGCAACTGCCGCCGCAGGAGCGCCAGCGGCTGCAGCGCACCTATGAAAAGTTCCAGCAACTGACGCCCGAGCGGCAGGAAGCCATGCGCCAGGGTTTCCGCGGATTCTCGCAGCTTCCGCCGGACCGCCGGCAGGCGCTGCGGGAGGAGATGCGGAACCTGCGCTCGATGAGCCCGGCCGAGCGCCGCAAACGCGTCGACAGCCGGGAGTTCCGGGAGCAGTACAGCTCCGAGGAGCGCGGCATCATGGACCAGATGACGCAGCTCGCGCCGAATCGCTGAACCGGTGCCCGGTCCGGCTTCCGGGTTACCATAAAAGATTCACCCCCCAACGTATGTCTTTGCGCCTTTTCAACACGCTGACGCAGCGCGTCGAGGAGTTCACTCCCGCCGACGGGCACACCGTACGCATGTACACCTGCGGGCCGACCGTGTACAACTACGCCCACATCGGCAATCTGCGGACCTTCACGTTTCAGGATCTGCTGCGGCGCTGGCTGGCGGCGCACGGATGGAAGCTGGACCACGTGATGAACATCACCGACGTGGAGGACAAGATCATCCGCAACGCCGGCGCCCAGGGCAAGACCATCGGCGAGTACACGGCCGAGTATACGCGCGCGTTTCTGGAAGACGCCGCCGCGCTGCGGCTCCAGCGGCCCGAGCATCTGGCGCCGGCCACCGAGCACATTCCGGAAATGGTGGAAGCCATCGAGCGGCTGGAGGAGCGGGGCTTCACTTATCGCAGCGACGGCTCGGTGTATTACCGCATCGCCAATTTTCCGGGCTACGGGAAGCTGTCGCACAACGATTTCGGCGGCATTCGCCCCGGGGCGCGCGTCGACGTGGACGAGTACGACAAGGACGACGCCCGCGATTTCGTGCTGTGGAAGGCGGCCAAGGAGGGTGAGCCGTACTGGGCGACGCCGTTCGGCAACGGGCGTCCGGGCTGGCACATCGAGTGCTCCGCGATGGCGATGAAATTCCTGGGCGAGACGCTGGACATTCACGCCGGCGGCGTCGATCTGGTGTTTCCGCACCATGAGAACGAGATCGCGCAGTCGGAGGCGATCACAGGTAAGCCGTTCGCGCGGTTCTGGATTCACTCCGAGCACCTCAATGTCGAGTCGCAGAAGATGTCCAAGTCGGCCGGCAACTTCTACACGCTGCGGGACCTGCTCGGGATGGGGCATTCGCCGGAGGCGATCCGCTATCTGCTGCTGCAGGTGCCCTACAGGCAGAAGCTGAACTTCACTTTCGACGGGCTGAAGGCGGCCGAGACGGCGATTGACCGGCTGCGCGCCTTCGAGCTTCGCCTGAAGACGTCGCAATTCGCCGCCGGCGCCAGCACCGCGCTGTCGGCGGCGGCCGCCGCTGCCTCCGGACGCTTCACCGAGGCTCTCGATCATGACCTGAACACGTCGGCCGCGCTGGCCGCGGTGTTTGAGTATGTCCGCGAGGCGAACACGGCCATGGACGCCGGCTTGTTTCGCGCCGGCAATGCCGACGAGGCGCTGGATCTGCTGGCGCGCTTCGACGCGATCTTCGACGTTCTGCGCCCGCAAGCGGACAGCGGCGGGATGCCGGACGCGGAGGTGGAGAGGTTGATCGCCGAACGGACGCAGGCAAAAAAGACACGCGATTTCGCGCGCTCCGACGCTTTGCGGGCGCAACTGCAGGAAGCGGGCGTGATTCTGGAAGACACCAAGGACGGCGTGCGTTGGAAAAGAAAATGAAAATGGAAACGAAAGCGGTTCACGCGGGCGACCGCCAGGCCGACCCCAACAATCCTTCGGGCTTCGTCCCGGTGACGACGCCGATTTTCGCCTCCGCCAGTTTTCTCTACGCCGACACGGCGCGGCTGGACCGCGTGCTCGGCCACGAGGAAGAGGGCTTCTGCTACGCCCGCTACCAGAATCCGACGCGGGCGGCGCTCGAGCAGACGCTGGCCGAGCTGGAGAACGGCGCCGGCGCGCTGGCCTGCTCGTCGGGAATGATGGCGATGCAGATGGCTCTGCTCACCGCGCTCACCGACCGGCGCAAGACGATTCTGGCGGCGAGCGCGCTGTACGGGGCGACGCTGAACCTGCTGGCCAAGGTGCTGGAGCCGCTGGGCATAGAGACGGATTTTGTGGACATCTGCGATCTGGCGGCGGTGCGCGCCAAGCTCGCCGCGCGCTCCTACGGGTGCGTGTTGATGGAGACCATATCGAATCCGCTGCTCCGCGTGGGCGCGCTCGATTCGATCGCCGAGGCGGCGCGGGAGGCGGGGGCGGCGCTGGTGGTGGACAACACGTTCGCCTCGCCGCTGCTGGTGCGCCCGCTGGAGCTGGGGGCGAACCTGTCGGTGCACAGCCTGACCAAGTTTCTCTCCGGCCACGGCGACGTGCTCGGCGGGACCGTTATCGCCGACGCCGCCCATTTGCCGGTTCTCGCGAGCATGTCCCGCATTTCAGGACCGGCCCTGGGTCCGTTTGAAAGCTATTTGACGATGCGGGGCATCAAGACCTTCCCGCTGCGGATGGAGCGGCAGTGCGCCAACGCCTGCCGCGTGGCCGCGTGGCTGGCGGCGCATCCTCGCGTGGCGAGAGTGCATTACTGCGGCGATCCCGCGCATCCGGACGCCGATGTCATCGGGCGCCTGCTGCCGGAAGGGCTGCGGGGGGCGCTGGTCAGCTTTGAGCTGCGCGACGCGGGCAAGCCGGAGGTGTTCGCGTTCATGGACAAGCTGCGGGTGGTGGTGCGGGGCACGTCGCTCGGCGACGTTCACTCGCTGATCCTGTACCCGCTGATCGCATCGCACCGCGATCTGTCGCCGCGCCAGCGCGCGAGGCTGGGCATTCACGATTCTCTGGTGCGGCTGTGCCTGGGCATCGAGGCGCCCGAGGACATCATCGCCGACCTCGATCAGGCGCTCGGGGCCTGATGCGGGCCGCCACGGGCCGCGCTCCTCTGCGCTCCTCCCGGGAGCGCTAGTTCCTGGCGCCTCAACCCGCTTTCCATGCGGGAACCGATTCGCCGTCGCGGAACGGCGGCACTCCGGCGCGCTGCCCCAGCTCTGCGATGTGTTTTTTCGAAAAACCCTCGGCTGCCATCGACACCGTGCCGTCCGGCTCGACTACAAACAGCGTCGGCACCATCGAAATGCCGTAGCCGTTGCTGGCCGGATAGCCGTTGCGCGCCTCGTCGAGAAGCATCTCGATGCCCGGCGCGTAACGCCCGGCGAAGCGGCGCGTCGCCTCCGCCTCGTCCTGCGAAACGGCCACGATGCGCAGGCTGCCGCCCGTCGCGATGCGCTCGAGAAACGGCAGCGTAAACTGGCAGACCGGGCAGCTCACCTTGAAAAAAACCAGCGCCACCGGGCCCGAGCCGGTCAATCCGGGGAGCGTTTCGACGCCGCCCCGCAGGGACTTGAGCTCGAACACCGGCGCCGCGGCGCCCGCCACCACCAGGCCGCTCATTCCTCCTCGTGCTCCTTGTTAGCTTGCACAAACTGCAGAATGTCGAACGGCTGCACGCGCCGCTCGGGATAAAAACTGTTCACCGCGTCCTGCTCCTCCTGGTAGACCTCGAACACGGTGGAGAGCTTGGTGAGCACGAGCAGCTCGATGTTGCGCCGGTTGAGATGAAGCAGCTTGAGCGCGCCGCCGGCCTTGCGGAGCGCGGTGAAACAGATGACCAGGGTTCCCAGGCCCGTACTGTCGATGGACTCGACGCCCTGCAGGTTCAGCACGACGCGCACGTGGCCGTCGCGGGTTTCCTGCGCGATGGCCTCGCGCAGAACGTTGGAGGCGCCACCGGCAACCAGACGGCCCTTGATGTCGAGCAGTACAACGCCGTCGGCTGCCCTCCGCTCAATGTCCAGATCCACGCCCACGACTCCAGTGTAGCCGCCGGGGGTGGCGCCGCGCAGACTCGCTAGGGCGCTACTTCGCGCTCGGCCGCCTCGGAGGCGAGCCGGCGGGTGCCGTTCTCGCCAGCCGGTAAAGTAACCGTGAACCGCGTCCCCACCCCCACCTCGCTATCGACGTGGATGGTGCCGCCGTGGGCCTTCACGATCCAGGCCACGAAACTGAGGCCCAGACCGAGACCTTTTTCCGGCTCGGCCGACGGCACCCGGTAGAAGCGCTCGAAGATGTGCGGGACATGCTCGGCGGCGATACCGGCGCCGGTATCCTCCACCACCAGCCGCACCTGCTCCGGCAGCGAGGCGAGCGTCACCTTCACTTTTCCCCCGGCGGGCGTGTATTTCACCGCGTTCGAAAGCAGGTTCGACACCAGCCGCTCGAACTGGATGCGGTCGGCCGGCGCGACGCAGTGATCGGGCGTCTGGGAGGTCAGCTCGACGCCCTGGCCCTCGGCCGGGATCTGAAACTGATCGACGATGTCGCGGACGGTTTCGGCCAGATCGACGCCGGTTTTCTGCAGCACAAGCTGGCCGGTCTCGGACTGCGACAGCAGCAGCAGGGCGCGTACGATGCTCGACAGCCGCTCCACCTCCTCGAGCGCGTTCTCCATGGCTTCGCGGTACTGCTCCGGCGTCTTGGCGGTGAACAGCGCCACTTCCAACTGCCCGCGGATCACGGTCAGGGGCGTGCGCAGCTCGTGTGAGACGTCGGTAGAGAACTGGCGGATCTGTTCGAAGGAGCGGTTCAGGCGGTCCATCATGGCGTTGAACGTCTCGATCAGATGGTCGAGCTCGTCGCCGGCCCCGCGCGGCCGTATTTGCGTGTTGAGATTCGAGCTGGTGATGCGCTGAGCGGTGCGCGACACCGAGTTCAGCGGATCGAGCGCGCGGCCGGCGACGTACCAGCCGAAGACACTGCCCAGCAGCAGCACCGCGGGGAGCATCAGAAAATAATCGCGCGTGAAGCGCCCGAGGATGTGCTCGTCCTCGGCCATCGACTTGCCCACCGCCATGTAGAAGACCTGGTTTTTGTCCACCCACTTGCCCGAGCGGATGCGGTAGGGTTCGCCGTTGTCGTACTTCGTCCGCAGCATGGGTTTGCCGGACTGCAGAATGCTCCGGATCTCGGTCGGCGAGTCCACGCCGATCGCGTCGTAGACCGGAGAGCGCATCACCGGCTTACCGTTGGCGTCGGTGAGCAGGAATACGCGCTGAAGGCGGCTGACGATGAAGCTCTCCTCCGGGTCGTAGGCGTCGTAGAACCAGTCCGGCCCGTAGGCGACCACCTGCAGATAGCCCTTCGCCGCGCCCCATTCCTCCTCGAGCGCGTCGTCCACCTCGCCCTGGATGATGCCCTGCAGCGTCCAGCGGAAGAAGCCGCCGATCACCAGCATGCAGATGGTGAAAAACAGGACGTAGCTCAGCGCCAGGCGAAACCGGAGGCTGCGCGTGGCCTGCCACAGGTTTCCCGTCAGCCTCACGGTCAGACCTCCGTCTGCTGAGCCGCCGCCTTTTCGGGCGCGTCGAGCATGTAGCCGATGCCGCGCACGGTGTGGATCATTTTCTGCGGCCAGCGGTCGTCGATCTTGCTGCGCAGGTGGCGGATGTAAACGTCGACAATATTCGTCAGCCCGTCGTAGTCCATGTCCCAGACGTGCTCGACGATCATGGTGCGGCTGAGGGGGCGCCCCGGGTTGCGCATCATGTATTCGAGGATGCCGAACTCCTTGGGCGCCAGCTCGATCGGCTGGCCCTCGCGCGTCACCTTGCGGCGGATGCAGTCCAGCAGGAGGTCGCCGACCTGCAGGCGCTCGGGCACCGGCTGGCCGCGCCGCAGCAGCGCCCGCGCCCGCGCCAGCAGCTCGACGAAGGCGAAGGGCTTGACCAGGTAGTCGTCGGCGCCGAGCTCGAGCCCCTTCACGCGGTCGTCCACCGCGTCGCGCGCGCTCAGAATCAGTACGGGCGGGCTTACCTTGCGGTTGCGGATCTTCTGCAGCAGCGTGAGCCCGTCCATGTCCGGCAGCATGAGGTCGAGAATCACCAGGTCGTATTCGGTGGCGTGGACGAGTTCGGCGGCCGTTGCGCCGTTGCCGGCCACGTCGACGGCGTAACCGGCGCTCTCCAGGCCCCGCGACAGAAAATCCTGGATGCGCTTTTCATCCTCGACGACAAGAATTCTCATGTTGACTTCGATCCCGTCTCATTCACCCGAAGCCTGCAGGGCCAGCGCCAGATCGGGCCGTTCCCCGCGGGGCACTACCGCCGGCCGCGCCGCCCGTCCCCACCGCGACCGCATCACCGACACTCCCACCATCAGCGCCACCAGGGCCACCGCCGCCGCCGCGCACTGCGCCGCGGTTAACGTCTGATGCCACAGCCCCAGCCAGCGTCCGTAGACCAGTTCGATGTGTACCCAATAGACAATCAGCGAGGTCGTTCCCAGTTGCTTCACCATGCTCCATCCCGGCGCCACGTGCTCGCACCACAGCCAGGCGAAGGGCACCACCAGCAGAATGACGCCGAGCTTCACCACCACCAGGCCCGGGCTGTTCAGCCAGTATTCCGACTTCGAGTAGACCGAATAGGGGAGATTGGAAAAATATTCGCCGCCCATCACCAGCACCAGGCCGCCCAGAGCGCCCCAGAGCATCAGCCGCGCCGTGTCCTGACTGCCGGCGAGCCGTAGAATGCTGCCGGCGCTGAGCCCGAAGGCGATGAAGGATGCCCAGGGGAAGAAGGCGAAGGCGGCGTAGTTGGGAACGAAATAGGCGGAGAACGGGGCCGGCATCCAGCTCCAATCCACCGCCGATACCAGCGGCGCAGCGGCGGCGATGACGGCGCCGGCGATGGCGCAGGCGCGAACGCGCTGCCGCGTGGTAAGCAGCCCGGCGAGCGAAAACAGGGCGATGGCGAAGCCCATGCAGTTGAGGATGTCCACTTTCAGCAGGTCCCGCCAACCGCTGCCCGGATAGGCGAACAGCCAGAGCTGGCTGCGGAACAGGAAGGCCAGAGTCCACAGATAGCCGGCCCGGCCGAGCGCCGCCTTCCATCGCGCCGCGGGCCCCAGTCCCTGCCGCTCGCGCCGGTCCAGGAGAAACGCCAGCGTGATGCCGGTGAGGAACAAAAAAATCGCCGGCCCCTGCCCGCCCATCAACTGGCTCAACAGGTACGGGCCCTGCTCGCGTAGATCGTTGCGCGAAAAAGCGTGGAACACGTGGCCCTGAAGCATGATGATCACCGCCAGGCCGCGGCTCCAGTCCAGAAACGCCAAACGTCGCGTGTTGTCGCCGCCCCGGGAATAAACGGTTTCCAGCATCGGGTTTACTTCTGCGGCCGGATGGTCTCGACGTCCTTGGGCAGATGGAGGTCGAAGTCCGAGTTCTTAAGCGGCGGGTTGATCGTCAACGCGCTGTAAACCACGAGCACGTAGTCCTTGGAGGGCTGGGTCAGTTTTTCCTGGACCGGATAAGCGGTTTCGTCCGAGATCCAAAGCTCCATGAGCGTGAAGTATTTCGCCGCTTCGTTGCTCTTGGGTCTGAGCTCAATCCGGCTCACGGCGTGCCCGTCCAGACGTGCGCTTCCCCCGAATTTCACCGTGTAGTTGCGCAGCAGGTCGGCCTTCGACGTTCCGAATCCGATCATCAGAAACTGGTCCAGTTGCTCGCCGTGGCGGCCCAGATCGATCTCTTCCACCGTCTTGGCGGCGGGCGTATAGATGCGCGCCAGGCGCTTCTGAAACAGGTAGACCTTGTGCTCGGGGACCGTGAAATCCAGCAGCCCTTCCACCTCGCCCGGCCGCAGCTTCCGCATCTTCACCGTGCCGCGCTGCTCGCTGGTGTCGTGGATTACTTCGGTGTAGGAGACGTGTTTCACGCCGGCCGTCATCGAGCGAAAATTCGACGCCGCCTGGTCCATGCGGTCCAGGACCGCGTCCGGCCCGGCGGTCGAAGCGGGAACCGACAGCAGAATGGCCGCCGGAAGCGTCAGAAACAACAAGGCTGACATAAGGGGATCGGGTGGTTCGCGGCGCCGTCGCTATGGCCTGGCGTAGGCCATGTAGCCCTTGATCTCTCTTTCGGAATCGAAGATCGGTTCGATCCGCACCACGCGTTCCTGCTTCCGGGTTCGTTCTTTCAACAACGCCTCCGCGCGCGCGGCCTGCTGCGGTCCCGGTACTCCGTCCAGAAGCCCGGGCTCGATCCAGAACGCCTGCTCGCCCGCGCCTGCCGGAAGCATCACTACACTGCTCGCCTTCGGCTGGTCCCGGAACCACTCCCGCGGAGTCACGAAGATGAACAGGAGGATCAGTCCGACCATCACGTCGTACTGCCAGACAGCTCTCGCGTAATCCCAGAAAATGAAGCGCTTCACGCCAGAAAGCGCGGAATCCATGTTCTCTTGATTCTAGCATGGCCGCACCGCCGTTCCCTGCAGTTTCGACAGCGGTTCCGCGGGCCGCGCCGCGCTCCGCTTCAGCGCCACAACACACAGTTGACGCCCATTTGTGCGTGCAATCGCTCAGCCCCGCTCCGCACCGTCGCCTTCGCCCCCGCGGCGGCGCGCTCGCCTCCGGCACGTGAGCGTCTTCGGCCCGCCGGCCGCATCTTCCGGGATCGCAAGCGACGGACGGCGCCCGGGAGCATCCGGGAATCCCCGCAACCCTTCGCCGGCCCGTTCTCGGGAGTATCGCGTTCCGTCTTTCCGGGGCTGGAATCGAAATTGCCGGGCTTTTGCAGTGGTTCCCCCCGGCGGCGGGCGTAAGCGCGTGCCCCGGTTGGCGCCAATCGCCGGTCGTGGCCCTGGGACGCGGGCGCCGCCTCGGAGGCCGGGGAAAGTTGAAAGCAAGGAGATACAAAATGCCGGAAGTTCGAGTCACCAAAGAGCAGCCGCTGGTCAAACGCGAAGCCCAGCCGGTCTGGCCGATGGGCGATTTCTTCGCCCCGATGTCGTCGTTTGGCCGCTTTTTCGGCTCCAGCCCGTTTACGCTCATGCGCGAGTTTACCGAGGAAATGGACCGCGTCTTCCGCGGCTCCGTTCTGGGCGACCTCTCGCAGGCTTGGGTCCCCGCCATCGACGTCCGCCAGTGCGACGGATCGCTGGTGGTTACCGCGGAATTGCCCGGCCTAAAGAAAGAGGACGTAAACATTCAGGTGAAGGACGACAACCTCATCCTCGAAGGCGAGCGCCGCCGCGAACACAAAGAGGATCATGAGGGCTTCCATCGCACCGAGCGCAGCTACGGCCGCTTCTACCGCTCGATCCCACTTCCGGAAGGAGCGAAGGCGGAGGAGGTGAAGGCCGAGCTCGCCGACGGCGTCCTGAAGGTCTCCATGCCCGTCGAGAGCGCCAAGAAACCGGTCCGCCAGATCAGGATCGAAGAGCCGGCCAAGACCAAACCGACCGCCGCATGAAGACGCTTCGTCCCACACCGTTTTTCCTTTCCGGCGCGCCTCCGACCGGCACGCCGGCGCCCGCCGGCCCAGCGCCTCCCTTCGGCGCCTCGGCCGGCGGGAACGAGCCCCTCACATTACCAGGAGACCAATTGCAGCCCGTGGCCAACGCAAGACTGAATCATTATCGGATCATTAACGCCGATTACGTACTCGTCGGCGCCATCGAGGAACTGTTCCCGATGGCGCAGCGGCTGGGAGACAAGCTGCGCAATCACGGCCTGCGCGCCGGCGCGCTCTCTCTTCACGACGAGTCGCGGATACCGCAGCAGGCCGTCGCTCTGCTCGCCCAGTCGCGCGCCATTGGCGTGCTTTCGCCTTCCGGAGACGCCCGCCCGCTGGCGCAGAATCTGGCGCGGGCGCTGCGCGATGCGGCAGCGCATCCCGAATGGCCTCATCCCGGGCGCATTCCCCGCGTCTATGCCGCCTTGTGGTCGGAGGAGGACCGCCGGCGCCCGATCGAGGACCGTCTTGCCGAGCTGGTGAAAGTCATGCACACCTATGCCCGGCCCGATCTCCTGCTGGCGCCCGAACGGCTCGCCCAGCCAGAGGGCGGGGCGCGGCGGCTCAGCGCGGTCGCCTGAATCGCGGCGCGGCCGGCTCACCCGCTCGAGTCCGGCTCGTGCACAATCAACACCGAACAGGCGGCGTCCCAGGCGATCCTTGACGACACGCTGCCCAGCATCCGGTGCTTCAGGTCCCGATTCCCCGTCGCGCCGGCGACGATCAGATCGTACTGGCCACGCTCGGCCTCGCTCAGAATCTCGTTTGCCGGGTTCCCCTCATCGACGCGGGTGGTGATCGAGGCCCGCTCGGCCCGAAGCTGGTCGCGCGCCTTCTCGATGATCGTCTCGCCTTCCCGCACAAACTCCTTTTCGAGCACGCCCGAAGCGCTGCTTTCCTGCTCCTCCTCCGAGCTCGAGTCCCAATCCTGGTCCAGGCCGAGTTGAATCCAGGGCGTCTCCGTCACATGCATCAGGCAGACCTCGGCTCCCTCCAGATAGAACGCCTCGCGCAGCATGTCCACCGCTTCGGTGGAGGCGCCTGAGCCGTCGACGGCCACCAGGATTCTCAGCGTGTCGTCGCTGCGCAGCTCGCGGGCGATCAGCACCGGGTTGCCGGAATGCTCCAGTACGCGGCTCGCCACCGGGCCCAGTCCGCCCGTGTCGGCGGCTCCGCGTCCCTGGGCGCCCAACACCGTCAGGTCGTAGTCCTGCGCTTTTTCGACAATCACGGCGGCCGGCGAGCCGATGTCGGTGAGCAGGTGCGCACCCCCTCCGGCCACCGCCGCGCCGCGCTCCAGCACCTCGGTGGTTTCGCCCAGGATTCGCCTTTCGTACTTCCGCCGCGCCCCGTCGGAGCCGGGCCGGTAACTCGGCGCCACACACAGCAGATCCAACTCGTGCTTCTTCGGCCCCATCAGCCGCAGCGCGCTCCGCATCGCCGCGGTTGCATAGGTCGATCCGTCAGTGCCAATGAGTACTTTCACAGCCCCTTTTCATGCACTTTGCGCGCCACTGCGTCCGGCTCCCGGCGGCGGCTCGGTGAGCGCCAGATGGCCGGCAAACCAGTCGCCGGCCCTCCGCGCCACTTCTTCGAGTGTGCCCGGTTCCTCAAACAGATGCGTCGCGCCGGCCACCACGTCCAGTTGCCGCTCGGTGCCTTCGGGCAACTCGGCCATCGCCTTCCGGTTCAACTCGAGCACGGCGGTGTCCCGCTCGCCCACCAGAAATAGCACCGGCGCCAGAACGTGCTGCAGAGCCGTTCCCGCCAGGTCCGGCCGTCCGCCGCGCGAGACCACTGCCGCCACCACATCCGGCCGCGCGGCCGCCGCCACCAGCGCCGCGGCCGCCCCGGTGCTGGCGCCGAAATATCCCAGCCGCAGGCCCCGCAGCTTCGGCTCCTCCAGGGCCCACTCCGTGATCTGACGCAATCGGTGCGCCAGGAGCGCGATGTCGAAGCGCAGGTGCGCCGTGCGCCGGTCGATTGACTCCTCCTCCGGCGTCAAAAGATCCACCAGCACGGTGCCGATCGAAGCCCGCTGCAGCAGGTCGGCCACAAAAACGTTCCGCGGGCTCGTGCGGCTGCTGCCGCTGCCGTGCGCAAAAATTACCACCCCGCGCGCGTCCCGCGGCACGGCAACACTCGCCGCCAGAGCCCCGCGTTCTACCGGAATCCAAGTGGACCAAGGCAACATAAAGACGCCCCTACGCTTCTCCGTGCAGGCCAATCGCCATCCCGGACCCATTTTCGGCGCCGCGACGCAATCCCGGGTCCGCCCCGCCCGGGCGTTCGGTCCTCGCCTTGCACGCGAAAGCATGGAAATCGAGGTGACCCATGGAAACCATGCCTGTTGAAGCCGCCGCCGAAAACGCCCCGGTACTCCGCGAGGAAACCCAACCCGGCTGCATTATGCGGGAGATCGAGGCCACCAGAGCCTCCGTCGAGAGGGAGATCGACAGGCTTCGCTTGTCGGTCGTTCGACAAATGGAGGACAGCGCCGACGCCGCCCGCCGGATGGTCAAACGAGGCCGCTACGCCGCCGCCGACTACATCGACGAAGCCTCCCATCAGATCAAGAAGCACCCGGTCGGCTCGCTGGCGATCGCCTTCGCCGCCGGCGCCGTGCTCACCCTCCTGGTGCCGCGTCCCGGCAAGAAGTAAAGTAAGGGACGGCGCGCACGCCGCGCTCCCTGCCGCCGCGGGGAGCCGGGAGAGGAGAGCGAACGTGAAGTCGCAGATACATCTGGGGAGCATCTTCGGCATTCGGATCGGGCTGCACCTGAGCTGGTTCCTGATTGCCTTGCTCATTGTTCTGTCGTTGTATACGGACCTGCGTGGGGCGCACCCGCACTGGGAGCCGGCACTCATTCTCGCCCTCGCCGTCACCACGGCGCTGTTGTTTTTCGCCTCGCTGCTTTTGCACGAGCTCTCGCACTCGCTCGTCGCCCAGGCGCACGGCCTGCCGGTCCGCGAGATCACCCTCTTCGCCCTCGGCGGCGTGTCGCAGATCGAAAAGGAAGCGGCCACGGCGCGCACTGAGTTTCGCGTCGCCGTCGTCGGCCCGCTCACCAGCGCCTTCATCGGCCTCACCTGCCTGGGCGCGTTTCACCTCGCCGGCGCACCGCCGCAAAGCGCCGTCTGGTCGATGGTGTCCTGGCTCGGCTATATCAACCTCATGCTGGCGGGCTTCAACCTGATCCCCGGCTATCCTCTCGACGGCGGGCGTATTCTGCGCGCCATTCTCTGGTGGAAGACCGGCGACCTGGACCGCGCCACCCGCCTGTCGGCCCGCACGGGACAGGCCGTGGCCAGCGCCTTCATCACGCTTGGCGTCATCGAGTACTTCAGCGGCGCCAGCATCGGAGCCCTCTGGATCGCCTTCATCGGCTGGTTCCTGTTTCACGCCGCCAGTCAGAGCTACGCCGAGGCCGGCCTTCGCCGGTCGCTCGAAGGCGTGCGCGTCGCCGACATCATGCTCCGCGATTGCCCAACGGTGGACGGCGGCTCCTCCATCAGCGACTTCGTCGATCATCAGCTTCTGCGAACCGGCCGCCGCTGCTTCGTCGTCCTGCACGACGGCGCAGTGGCCGGGATTCTCACGCCCAGCGAGATCAAGCACACCAGCCGCGACCGTTGGGCCACCACGCCGGTGGACGAGGTCATGCGCCCGCTCGAGCTCCTGCAAAGCGTCGCCCCCCAGGACTCGCTCGCCTCCGCGCTCGACATTATGGGAAAGAACGACCTCAACCAGCTTCCGGTAATCAGCGACGGCCACCTCGCCGGCCTCATGACCCGCGCCGAGCTGCTCAGCTATCTCCAGAATCAAGCCGAGCTGCAGGCGAAATAAACACGCGGGTCGGCCCGTAGCGAGTTCGCGTCAACGATTACCGGACCGGCGGGGGCGGGGCCGCGTGTCGCTTCAGATTGGCCGGTTACCCCGATTTCTGGCGGCAATCTGGTGACAACCGTTTTGAGCCACTGGCGTGGCGGAGAACAACTACGTCACTGCGTCTCGTGACGGCCGAGGAGCACCATCAGCACCCGCTCAGGGGTGACCACACTCGCGTGCCCGCCCCACTCCCGCCCCGTGCTCAGTGTGCGGCGCACCAATGGCGTGATGTTTTCCGGAATCGCCGGATGAACCCGAAAGAGAATCACGCCGCTCCGTTCGAGCGGTATCCGGCGTTGCATTGCGATCTGCCAGAAATCCTTATCGAGCGTCAGCAGGCCCCGGCCCTCCGTCTCAGCGAGATCCAGTATTACAACTGCCCATGCCGGGGGCATCCGTGCGCGCCCAAGCCACATCGTGGCCGTCCTGCCTCAACGCCGCGACAGCCGGCAGCGGGAAGTTCTCGTCAGCGAGCAATCGCATCAGACCGGGAGCGGGTACGCCCTGTACTCGTGAGCAAGGTGGCTGGCGTAGGCCAGGCACGCGAGGACGTCGTCGTGCGTCAACCCCGGATAATTGGAAAGGATGTCGGCCTCCGGTTCCCCTGCCGCCAGCAGGTCAAGGATGAATTCGACCGCCAGCCGGGTGCCCCGGACGACTGGCTTGCCGGCCAGGATCTCGGGGTCGATCACGATGCGATCAGGCCAGGACATGCCCTGATAATACTCCACACCACGGAACCAGCGCCCCCAGGTTCAAAATTTCAGCAGGCGCGCGTCTCAAGTATGGCGGAGAGGGGGGGATTCGAACCCCCGGTAGAGTTTTTGACCCTACGACGGTTTAGCAAACCGCTGCTTTCGACCACTCAGCCACCTCTCCGGCTCTTGTGGCGCGCTACTTTTTCGATAGTAGCATAGGCCCTTATTTCTTCTCGAACACCGCCATGTACTGCTTGTCGGAGCCGCGCTCGGTGGCCGACACCAGCCGGAAGCCGTTCGAGGTCACTTCCTGGATCACCTCGTCCTTGTCGGCCCGGATATGGTTATCGCCGGGACGCTTGTGAAAGTCCACCAGGTAGAACTTCGCCCCCGGCTTCATCGCGTCGGCCAGGTGATGCAGCATCTCGCCCGGATAGTTCAGATGATGATAGACCTCGAGCATCAGAATCGCGTCCACCGAACCGGCCGGCAGCCGCGGATCGTGCTCGGAGCCCTGAATGAACTCCACGTTGGACAAATGGAACTCGCCGGCGCGCGCCCGCGCCTTGTCGAGAAAATCCGGAAAAATATCCTCCGCCATCACCTTGCCCGCCGGCCCCACAGCCTCGCTCAGGAACGGCAGCATGTATCCAACGCCGGTGCCGATGTCGGCCACCGTCGCACCTTCCCGCAGCGCCATGTCGGCGATCAACTGCTTCGGCTTCTGTTCCTCGTCGCGCTTGCCTCCGGCCAGGCCCTTGGCCACGTTCGCCCGCCCCTGCTCGGTCTGATACCCCTTGTTGGCATCCTGCGCCACCTGCGCAACCGCCAGGGCCGCCGGCATCAAGGCCAGCAAACACGTCTTCCATCGCCAGTTCATAATCCTGTCTCCATCGGTAGCGCCAGCGGCGCTTCCACCAGAAAATCCTGCGTCGCCATCTCCGACACCGCTTCGCGGATGGCCCGCTCCGACGTCCGCTGCACGGTGATGACGAAGGGCAGATCCCGCCAGTTCTCCGACGGAATCTGAAGCACCGCGTCCACGCTGATGCCGCGCGCGGCAAGAATCGCCGCCAGCCGCGCGATGATGCCCGGCCGGTCTTCTACGCGAAAGCGCAAATAATAGGCCGCCTCGTGCTCGGTCACCGGAATCGGTTGGTACTCGCCCAGCCTTTCATGCGCAAACGGCGATACCCGGTCCGGACTGCCCGAGCGGATCTCCCGCGCCACTCGCATCAGGTCGCTCACCACCGCGACGCCCGTCGGCAGCGGCCCGGCGCCGCGCCCGTAATAGAACGTGTCCTGCCCGTATTTGCCCATCACCCACACCGCGTTGTAGGATCCGCGCACGCTCGCCAGAATCGTCGATTGCGCCAACAGCGCCGGCCGCACCGACAACAGCAGTCCCCGCGCGCTCTGCCGCGCCGAACACACCAGCCGTATCGTATAGCCCATCTGGTGCGCGTACTGAAAGTCCACCGGCGTGATGCGCCGGATGCCCTCGGTGTAAATATCGGAAGGCGTGATCTTCTCGCCGAAGGCCAGCGCCGCCAGAATCGCCAGCTTCGACCGCGCGTCATAGCCGTCAATGTCGGCGCTCGGGTCGGCCTCGGCGTAGCCCAGCCGCTGCGCCTCCGCCAGCACCGCTTCAAACGGCGTGCTGTGCTGTTCGATCTCGGTCAGAATGTAGTTGCAGGTTCCGTTCAGGATTCCGAACAGCGACACAACCTTGTCGCCCGCGATTCCCTCCCGCAGCACCGCCAGAATCGGGATGCCCCCCGCCACGCTGGCTTCGATGCCCAGGTTCACCCCGGCTTTGATCGAGCGCTCCCAGATCTCGGCCCCGCACTGCGCCAGCAGTTCCTTGTTCGCCGTGACCACCGATTTGCCGCCGGCGATCGCCGCCTCGACGATCTCCCGCGCTACCCCGGTCCCGCCCACCATCTCGGCCACTACGTGCACGTCCGGATGCGCCACCGCCTCGCGCCAGTCCGATGTCACCAGGATTCCGCCGTCCGCCGGCAGCGACTTTGCCGAAGGGTTGCGGCTGCAGAGCACGCGCGCCCGCAGCCGGAAGCCCAGCTTCAACGCAATCTGATCGGCATTCTCCGTAAGGATTCGCAGCGTCCCGGTGCCCACATTGCCCAGCCCCACCAGGGCCACGTTTACTTCCTGCATAAACGACATTATCCCATCCGAGGCCCGGCACGCCCGCTTCATCGCCGCCTGGGCCCATCATCTGCGCCGGGGCCGCTGGTGCGCGCCGCGCGAATTCCTGGCCGCATGCCGTCCGCATCTCCCGGCGAAAAAAAACGGCCCGGGCACCAGGCCCGGACCGTTGCGCGGGAGCAGTCCACCCCTGCCGGATCCCCGGCTCCTATTGGCCGAGAATCAGATTCGGATACGTCAATGTGCTCAGCCACCGGAACACGCCGCCCAGGCTAAGACCAGCAGCCTGGAAGCGTGCGATTCCGCTCGCCGACGGCATATGCGTCACCGTCAGGCTCAACTGCCCGGCCGGCAATTGCGCCAGCACATCGCTGGGAACCGTAAACTGCGCCGCCCCGGCCGTCGTCGAGCAGACGAAGGCCATCGAGCGGAACTGTCCCGGATCGTTCACCGGCGCCTGCACGCCCGGATCGAGCTTGTACGACCGGCCGTAGATCAGCACCAGGTCGCCGCTGTTGCCTCCCGACCAGGCCAGGTTCAGCGGAGCGCTCTTGCTGATTGTCGTGCCCGCGGTCAGTGTCGTGCTGACGCTCAACAGGGTCGGCACATTCAGGCTCACCGGACCGAACGCACCCACGTCCATGCCGCCGGCTCCGGCCACGCTATAGCCGCCCGCCCCCAGCGGCTCCGGCAGCGCCTCTTCGTACAGCACGCCCAGTCCGGCGATGGTGTCCGGCAGAATCCGCAGCGTGCTCTTCGGCGTGGTCAGTGTCAGCACTCCGGCGTCGAGAAGTTGCCCCGAACCAAGGAACAGGTCCGGATTCGCGCGCGGCCCCTGGAAATACACATTGCAGCTTCCGGTCGCCGCCGGAGGCACTCCAATGTCGCCGAAGCCGCCGAATTTCACAAATCGCGCCACGATCACGTCCGTTCCGTTGCCGTGGCCTTGTTGGAAGCCATAGCCGAACGCATGCGGAAGGATACCCGGCGAAGGTCCGAATCCCACCGGGCCGTTGCCCTGGCCGCCCGAGCCCATGCCCTGATTCCCGCCGCCCATTCCGTTTGGCCCCTGGCCCATGCCCAGGTGTCCCAGCCCGGAGGCCAGCACAACCGTCCCATGGCTTCCCGCGGCAACCGTCTCCACCGCGTCCTGGCACTGCAGCCCGGTGGCGTTCACCGCGACCGTGGCGATGTTGCTGTCCAACGCCTGGTTGTGAATGCGGTCCTGGATGCGCAGCAGCACCGGCACCGCGCAGCCCGGCGGCACATTCGGCGGCATCTGGAACTGGATCTGGTCCACGCCCGCGTAGCCCGGCGCGCGCCCGGCGTACTGCACCTGCGCCTGCACTCCGCCCACGAATACCTGCGGCTGGCTCACCGCCGGCATCAGTCCGCTCGCCGGCTGTCCGGAGGCTACAGGAGGATTCGTCGCTCCCAGACCGGTGCCGTACATCAACATCACCTGTCCCGGCTTCGCCGTCGCAAGCGGGCCATTCTGCTGATACTGCGGCCCCGCTCCCGACTGTTGATTCAGCGCCACTCCCGGTCCCCTTCCGTTGCCGTTCATCGTGAAGAAGCCGAAGTTGGACCCGGCCAGCGGCACCGATACCGGCGCCGACTCACGAAGCTGGTCCTGATCCCGCGTTCTCAGCTTCAACTGGATCTGGTCTCCATTCAAGTCCGCCGGAAGCTGGCAGTTTACCTGTTGTGCCGACACATACAGCAGCGGGCATGGCAGCGACCCGTTAACCACCACGTCGGTGCCGCCCAGTTGAAGGGGCAGCGGAAACGTGCTTGCCGACTGCGGAGCCGCCGGACCCAGGTTCGCCCCGAGAATTGTGATCAGCGCTCCCGGCGCCACGGCTCCGCCCGGAAAATCGGTAGGAATAAATGAAGCCCCGTTGACCACACCGGTGGTCGAAATGACCGGTTGAGCAAATGCCGGCGCGGCAATCAGCAGCGCCGCCAGAGCCAGCGCCAGTGAGAGAGTGGTCCGGCTCATAATTTGGACAACACGTGTCGAAACACGTTTTTGCATCGTATGAAACCTCCGTTCCTGTGCTGATAGACACGCACGCCGCGAGCCCGAATCGCGGACAAATGGAATCAGGAGGTTATGATCGCGCCCCGCGCGCCGGTTGAGCGATCAGGCGCAAAGCCGCCGCCGCGGCAGCGCTTTCTCGCACAAGCCGCCGCCTCAGCGCGGGCGCCGCCGTTTGCGAAACTCGTCCACCGTCACCGCGATGATGATCGCCGACCCGATCACCACCTGCTGCCAGTACGGATTCGTGCCCAGCAGGTCGCTGCCGTTGGCCAGCAGCCCCATGATGAACGCGCCGATCAGCGTGCCCACCACGCTCCCTTCGCCGCCGCGCAGGCTCCCGCCGCCGATCACCACCGCCGCGATGGCTTGCAGCTCGTACCCCTGGCCGCTGGTCGGCTGCCCCGTCATCAGCCGCGATGCCTCGATCATGCCCGCCAGCCCGGTCAGCAGCCCCGCAATCGCATAAACGGCTACCGTGTGAAAGCTCACCGGCACTCCCGCGTATACCGCCGCCTCCGCGTTGCTTCCCATCGCAAACGCGTACCTGCCCAGCCGCGTGTGCTCGAGCACGACATGCATCGCCAGCCCGCACACCAGCAGGACCCACAGCACCAGCGGCACATGCAGCAGATTCCCCTCGCCCAAATATCCGAACCGCGCCGGCAGATCGTGCACCGGCAGGCCGTTGGAAACGATCAGGGCCAGCCCCCGGAAAATTCCCATCGTCCCCAGCGTAACGATGAACGGATTGATTTTCAGTCCGCTGATCATCAGCCCGTTGGCCGCCCCGCAGGCCGCTCCGGCCAGCGTGCCGATCAAAATGCCCGCCGCGATGGCGCCGCCGTTGGCCAGATACATCGTGCCCGCGAGCCCGCCAATCGCCAGGATCGAGCCCACCGACAAATCGATGCCGCCCGAAATGATCACCAGCGTCATACCCAGCGCCATGATGTTGATCACCGCCGTCTGCCGTACGACGCTCGACAGGTTCGAAACGGTGAGAAAATTCGGCGTCGCAATGGCCAGCCCAACGATCAGTGCGATCAGCGTGAAGAAAGGCAGCAGCCGCTGGATCATTGCGGGCGCTCCACGGCTTCGGCCGGTGTGCGGTCGAACGCCGCCAGGCGCATGACCTCCTGCTGCGTCGCGTGGCGCGGAAGCTCGCCCGTGATCCGCCCCTGCCGCATCACCACGATCCTGTCAGCCACCTGCAGCAGCTCGGGCAGCTCCGAGCTCACCATCAAAATTCCCGCGCCCGATCGCGCCAGCGTATCCATCACCGCGAACACCTCCGCCTTCGCCCCCACGTCGATTCCGCGCGTCGGCTCATCGAAAAGAAACACCTTCGCCCCTCTCACCAGCCATTTTGCAATCACGATCTTCTGCTGGTTCCCTCCGCTCAGCCTTCCCGCGATCTGCCGCGGCGAGCTCGCCTTGATGCGCAGCCGCTCCGTATACTCCCGCGCCAGGCTCCGCTCTGCCCCCGCGCGCAGGAATCCGAACCGGCTCACCGAGTCCAAATGCGCCAGCGTCAGGTTGTGCAGAATCGGCAGCGACGTCGCCAGGCCCGCGTGCTGCCGGTCCTCCGGGATCAACGCCAGCCCCGCCCGCACCGCCTCCCGCGGCGAGCGGATGCGCACCGCCTTGCCACACACCTTCACCGTGCCCGCGTCCATCGCGTCCAGCCCGAACAGCGCCCGGCACAGCTCCGTCCGCCCCGCTCCCACCAGCCCCGCCAGCCCCACAATCTCGCCCGCCCGCACCGTCACCCCGATGTCCTCGAGCACCCCCTTGCGGCTCAGCCCCGCCACCTCGAGCAGCGGCTCGCCCGCCGTCCCCGGCTGCCTTTCGTATATCGCCGACACCTCGCGCCCCACCATCAGGTGAATCAACTGGTCCGTCGTCAGCGCCGCCAGCGGACCGGCATGCACCGTCGCCCCGTCCCGCAATACCGTCACCCGATCGCCCAGATGCCGCAGTTCCTCGAGACGGTGCGTGATGTAAATCACCCCCACGTCCCGCTGCCGCAGCGTCTCCACGATCCGGAATACTTCCACCGTCTCGGCTTCCGACAGCGACGACGTCGGCTCGTCGAAAATCAACAGACTCGATCCCTGCTGGATCGCCCGGCAGATTTCCACCATCTGCTTGCCCGCCGGGCTCAGCCGTTCCACTTTCCACTCCGCCCGCAGCGGAAATCCGTGCGCCTCGATGATCCGCGCCGCCCGCTCCATCATCGACTGCCGCTTCACCCACCCGAACCTCAGCCGCTCCTCGCGCCCCAGAAAAATGTTCTCCGCCACGCTCAAGTGCGGCGCCAGCAGCGATTCCTGATGCACCATCGCAATCCCCTGCGCCGCCGCATCGGCCGGATTGCGAAACCGAACCGCCTTGCCCCGCCACAAAATCTCCCCTCCATCCGGCTGGATCATCCCCGCCACAATCTTCATCAGCGTCGACTTGCCGGCGCCGTTCTCCCCCATCAGCAGATGCACCTCGCCGGCGGCCACCGACATGTTGCCGTCCCGCAGGGCCGCAACGCCGCCAAAGTTTTTCTGAATAGCGGTCAGTTCGAGAAGCATCCTAGCGGATTATATTTCATGCGCCGCTTTGAACGCTCATGCTGGATCGACGCCGCCCCCGATCGCGTCTTCGCCTTCCACGAGGCTCCCGGCGCCTTCGCCCTGCTCACGCCGCCCTGGCAGCGCGTCGAAATTGTCAGCCG
>DAIDHC010000116.1 GCA_027452065.1 Bryobacterales bacterium | reverse complement strand
ATCAATTGATCGCGGAAATACGCCGACGCAGTCAAGGGATTTGCCGGATACATCGGCTTCAATGAGGCCGCGATCAATTGATCGCGGAAATCGGCGACGCAGGTGATCCCCATGCTGCGGACGCTGGGGCTTCAATGAGGCCGCGATCAATTGATCGCGGAAATGCGCCATTCCAGGTATTCCGGCGAAAACTCGAGCTGCTTCAATGAGGCCGCGATCAATTGATCGCGGAAATCTGGGGACGGAACTTCCGTACCTGCAGGTAGTGCTGGCGCTTCAATGAGGCCGCGATCAATTGATCGCGGAAATTCCGCAAGCCTCCCGAGCCTTGGCCGCTCTGGCGGAAGCTTCAATGAGGCCGCGATCAATTGATCGCGGAAATGCCGGTCGAAATTGCAGGAAGCACAGGCCGAGGCGAGCTTCAATGAGGCCGCGATCAATTGATCGCGGAAATTCGCCGTAGCCCTGTCCACCGTCTGCTCCGAGACGCTTCAATGAGGCCGCGATCAATTGATCGCGGAAATGTATCCGCTAACTCGCGGAGGAACGTTGCTGCCGCGCTTCAATGAGGCCGCGATCAATTGATCGCGGAAATCCAACCTATCCCCACGATGCGGTTTCGGTGCTGTTGCTTCAATGAGGCCGCGATCAATTGATCGCGGAAATCTGTGCAGTGGAATCGTTGTCGGGGACAAACACGTGCTTCAATGAGGCCGCGATCAATTGATCGCGGAAATAGCTTGATTCTAACTCTTCAGTTGTGAAAGATCTACGGGCGCGTTTGCGAGCGCCTCTCGGGTTCGCCCCGCCGATTGCCGGGCGACTGATCCGTTCCGACATTTCACTCCAATGGCTGCAGCGACTTACGGGCCGCGAGCGGTCCCGGGTGTTTTCGCATCACGCCACCGCTCGCGCGCCCTATCGGGTCACGAAAACCGGGTATTCACTAATCTCTCCACTAAGGTACCGCGCCAGGAGCCTCACCTGAATCTCCAGGAGCCGCCGGTAGCTGACTCTGTAATCAAAGAGTGGATGCGTCACCAGCGTGTCCATCCGGAGCTCGTATGCCCGGAAGAGCGCCTTACGCCCGTTCGGGGTGAGCGCCACACCGGGCCCGGCCTGGACGAAGTCGTTTGGCGTAACCATGCGTGTGTTCACCGCGCTCAACACTGCCGAATCGGCAATCAGCGGCCGGAACGGCTCCATCAGGTCCAGCGCCAGAGCCGGCCGGGCGAACCGCGGCTGGTGGTAGAAACCCAGGAAAGGATCAAATCCGACCGCATAGCAGGTGATCGTCAGGTCCTTGGCCAGCAGGCTGTAAGCCAGCGAAAGCAACGCATTGACCGGATCGCGCGGCGGCCGCCGGTTGCGTCCGGCGAAGTCGAATGAGAACGGCGCCTGGGCTGTGGGTTCGCCATCGTCGTCGCGCTTCAACATCCCGGCGAAATTGGAGAAATAAGTCCGCGCCGCGTTGCCTTCGATCCCGAGCAGCTCGGCGGCATTGGACGCCCGCTCGGCGTGCTCGGCCATCTGCCGGAGCGCAACGAGGGCCGCGGGCGGCGGCTCGGCGTGGTTCCTCTGCAGCAGCGTCCGCTGGTTGCGAATCTTTCCCTGCACAAGCGTCCGCGCCAGTTGGAGCGCGAACCACTCCCGGTCCGACAACCGGAACTGGGTCTGCCGAAGGAAAACGTTCTTCGAGTTGATCCCGGTCGTAACCCCGTAAAACCAGCCGCCCTGGGAGAAGTAACACACCGGCGTCCCGGCTTCGCACATTGCCTGGATCGCCTGGGTGGTCACCTGCACGTTGCCCATCAGGTTTACCTGGCAGGTCTCGCGCAGCCGCACCTCTTGTAGAAGCTGGTCCTTGTCCTTTACCTGGAGCAGTTCGCCGGACTTGCCCAGTCTCAGGCCCTGCGCATTCAGGTAGAGCGGCCTCTGCTCGTCGCGCGGGGTGATCAAGGGCCGCACCTCGCTGCCGGGCGGTCTCCGCGGCGTCTCGGTAGCGCCGAACAATAGAAGCTGGACAGGACCGCCTTCGGCGCCCGCCAGAGCGTTGGTCTCATCCGGGAGGCAGATGCCGACCATTGAGCAGGCTGGACACTTGGGTGAGTCCACCAGCGGCGGGGGAATTACGCCGGTCCGTGCTGCCTCCCAGGCGGCTTCGATAGCCCTCCGCGTTTCGTCGAGAAGGCTCGAATCGAAGGGGATGCGAACGCGCTGCTTCGTTTTGACGTAGTAGGCGACGCCCTCGGCGCACTCGTAGCCCGCCTCGCGAAGGACGATGCATTGCACGGCGAGCTGCGCCCGGTCGGCGGGCCAGGCCTCCAGCCCGTCCGGCGTCTCCCGAGGGCGGCCGTGCTTGTAATCCACGGGCGTAACCACCGAGCCCGCCGCCTCCACAAGGTCAATCTTGGCGATCACCCGCAGGGTCTCGCTCGCCAGGGTCACGGATCGAGCGTGGATCTCCTCGTTGGCCGACTGGCCCGGCGGGGCCAGCGCCGTCGCCTTCGCATCGACGCGCTGGTGCTGGATTTTGCCCTCTACGGTATCCGCGCTCTCGCGAAAAAGGCCGTCCACCCATTCGTAAAAAAACAGGCGCGGGCAGTAGACGAACTCATTTACCATCCGCGCCGGGAGATAATCCGGGAGGTCCGCCGAGCGGACCGGATCGGGAACAACTGGGAGCGCGCCCATAATGCCGAACTCCTTAGCCCTAAACGATGATGCACGGGGCGTCGATCGGCGAATACGGCTTGCCCAGCGCCGTAATTACCCTGTCGCCCCGCCCTTCCGCCGGGCCCAGGCTGACAAACAGCACCTGGTCCTCGTCCTGATGAATCACGCTGGTGAGCGCAGCCCGGCATCGCGCCAGGTCCATCGCCGTAAGCTGGCACTCAAATACCGAATATTGCAGATGGTCGCCAAATCCCCGCATGATCTGGAACACGCGCCGAAGGCGCTTGTCGTCGGCGATGTCGTAGCAAACCAGGTATGAGGTGCGCATTGCTCCTCCCGCCCATCTACACGGAGCGCGCAGGCCGGAAACTCACCTTGAAGTTCGCGCCCTTCCCAATACGTACCCGCTGGCAGCGAAATATCTCAGCCACACCGATCGCTTGGAGCATCTCGCGGTCCACCGCGTCCGCCTGAAGTTCGCCTGCGGCAAGCAGGGCGCGGGCCGCGTCCACGCCGATCCAGCCCTCCCACACCGGCCAGGTGAACTCGTGGGCGCGGCCCCGCGTCGCGAACCCGGTGGTCCTCACTCCCTTGTTCGTCGCAACAACGGGAAACAGCGGCAGTGCCTCGAAGGCGAGCCGGTTCGCTCCCCATAGCGAATAGACGCCTTCGGTGCTCGGGTTCTGCCACTGCAGTGCGTACTCCCTTGCATCCTCCGGATCCCAGCGCAGGGACAGACTCCTGTCCCGGTATTTCCACGGGCCGAACAGGGCTTCCCGCAGGTGTTCGTCGCCGGTGTTTTGTTTGAGGCTGTTCACAGTCCCGAGGAAGTCCTGGTGGCCCGATCCCGTGATGAAGCATAGGTCCGTGTGACGGACGCGACCGGAGCGCTGGTCGGCAAGCACGTCACTGCCGAATGCCGCGGCGAAGTCGGCGGCCCTGCGGTCCAGCCGCACGGCGCCTGCCGCGGCGTCTTGGGACACCGGCCGAAATGTTCCGGGCTCGACCGTGAGGTTCTTCCCCAGCGGTTCGAAGGCCTCAAGCGGCGCCCACGGCGCCTCCTGGCACACCGTTCGGCAGAATTCCGCATCGTCGGAAACCGGCACGCCGGCCAACTCCGGCCTCCAGCCGTTCCGCTGGATCCAGCGCATACGCACCCCATCGCCCCAGACCAGGGCGCTCAGTCGCCACGTTCCGACGGCGGCAAGAAACCCGAGGGGATTTGAGCCCTCAATCCCTCCAAATATGAGCGAGTTCATGATCGCGATTCCTCCTTACTCGCTTGCCAGTCGCCGAGGCGCAGCAGAGCCTCCAGGTAAGCGAGGCCCCACCAGCCATACCGCCGCGTCAGGCGCCAGAACCGGTCCGCAACGCCGCTGTCCAGCCGGTGGGCCGCCTTCTCCACCCAGTCCTTCGCGCTGACGCGGCGTCCGTTGTATCCAACGTCGAGGCCAGCATCATCCACAAGCGGCGCAAACGGCCGGCACCGCCCGTGATGCGTCGCAATCAGGTGACGAACAAGTTCGTCCTCGGTATCAGCAGGATCGCCACCCACCAGCAGCAGGGACAGCAACTCGTGGCGGAATTCGTCCGGCAGCCCGCTCCGCTTCCACTGGGCCCTTCGCGCCGCAGGACTCTGCCGCGCCATCGCGCCTTTAGCCAGCAACTTTGGGGAGAACCGCGCCGCCGCCGGGGCTCCGCCGTGGAGCAATGCCTGAAAACGCGGATCCGCCTTCCCGTAGTCGTGAGCCTCCGCCGCACGGATCAGCGCCGTCCCGGCGCCGTTCAGTCCCCCCAGGCGGCCGGCGTACCCCTCGACCACTCTCTTCACATCCGCAAGATGCCGGTCGAGGAACACCGGCTCCGACGCAGAACTCTCGTCCTGCCCCGAGTCAATCTCCGCGCCGCGTCCCGACACAACCCACCCCAGGTGCGTGTTTCCCACCTGCGGATACGCTTCCACCTCGCACCGACGCTTGGAAAGCTCTTCAATCGAGTTCCTCAGCCACGTGAACGGGCCATCCTCGGGAAGCCCGTCGCCGTAAGCCCGAAGCGCATCGCCCACTGCGGATGCCTCCGCCGCCGCGTCGGCCGCAACCCGCTTCAGCTCTGCCTTCGCTTCGTTCTCCGGCCACGCCTCAATCACGCTCGCGTGCAGCCGCAACGTAAACCGCCGCAACGCCGCCCGTGCCTCCCCCGCCCGGTCCTTCGGGCACCTCTCCGGAATGTGCCCAAGCTCGTCCCAACCACCCGCGCTCACCGGAAGAACGAGCGTGTCTCCGGGCCGAACGGCCTGGATCTTCTCGATCTCGTCGATCAAATCGCTTTGGTCTCCGCGCCACTGCAAAACCCGGCTTCGAAGCGTCTTTCCGGAATCCTCGTCCACGTCTCCACCGCGCCCCTCGACGTCCGAGGCATCCGCCGATGTTTCGGCGCCCGCCAGCCACGCCTTGAACTCGTGGATCGGAACCGGCATCGCCTCGAGCGCCACCGGCGGACATAGCGCCACAACCTCCGCCCACTGTTTCTCCGCGCTGGCCTCCAGGTCCGCCCGCCAAACCACCTGCACATCGGGCGCGCCGCTCTGCTCTCCATGCAGGTACAGGGAAACGTCGGGCTCCAGCGCCGGGCGCGGCGAAGTCTGCACAAGAAGATCCAGGTGCACCGGAAGCAGCACCGGCGCACAACGTGCCCGCTGGCGCATCGAATCGCCGTCGGCTCCGACCGGCAAACGCTCTCGCACCGTCCCGTTCCCATCGGCCGAGCAGATCCCGAAATCTAAGCCTACGCTCTTCTCCAGCCATGCCCACGTCTGCGCAAGCGCCCCGCCGTAGACCGGATCGTCATATTTTTCATCCGTCATCGGCGCGGAAATGACCACCCTGCCCTGGGCCGTTACTCCTGTCTCCCCAAGCGCTCCCAGCCGGTCGAGCCGGCCGAAGCGCTGCAACAGCGCGTCAATGCTCGCGCACTCAGTCACCAGACCGTCAAAGTCGAGATCTGCACCGACCTCCAGGCACTGCGTCGCCACCACGTGGGTCACCGCCTGACTTGGATCCCGCTCGGTTCGTCCGGCCAGCATCGCCTCCACCTCCACCGGCAGCCGCATCCGGTCGATCAGCCGCATCCGTCCAATGAGCAGGTGCGCCCGCTCGCCTTGCTTCCGGAGGGCCTGCCAGACCAGCTTCGCGGTCTTTACCCGGTTCACCATCACGGCCACGCGCCGCAGTCCCGGCTCAGCTGCCAGCCCCCGCGCCTCTTCGACGAGAGCTTCCGCCAGCTTCCCGAAGTCCTTCAGCCGCGCCTTCGAGACCACGAGTTTCGCCGGCTTCTCCGCAAACAGGCGCTTTCTCAGGGTCTCGTCCCGGTAGTCGTCTTGGTTAAGCCGGAAGCGCTCGCCCTCAGCCGATGGCGTCGCGGTCATCTCAACCACGGTGAACGGGGAACAAAGATCCTCCTCCGACCACCCGCGGTACCGCCGCACCGCCTGCAGTGTCTCCGCGAAAGGTCTCGAGCAGTGCGCCTCGTCCAGAAGAATCAGCGAGTCGTTGGCAACGAGAGCGGCGTGGATCGGCCATTGTTTATCCCACACCCCGTACCCACGGAACAGCAAACGCGAGCCCACCTGGTCCACTGTGCTCGCAATCAGCGTGGGCTGCAGTGGACTGCGCACCCACGAGTCGTCCCCGTAAATCCCGCCGCGAAGCACGTACGTATCGAGGGGGCTCTCGCCCTGCCCCATCGCAAGAAGCCGGTCGGTCACGGTCTTCAGCACGCCCGATTTGGCGTCCTGAAGCATTCCCGCGATGTGGTGCATGCGCTCGGAGGCGCCGTCCACGACCACGCGCCGGTCCACGACGAAGAAAACCCGCCGCGGACCGCGCTGCGTCAGTGCCATCGCGAAAACCGCGACATCCAGACACGCCGTCTTCCCGCTTCCCGTGGGAAGGTCGATGATTGCGGGCCACTCCCCGCCGCAAACCCGCTCGGCCAGCCGTGTCTGCCAGGGAAACGGCGCATGTGCGTGGATCGCTTGAAAAAACGCCGGAAAATCCGTGACGCTTAGCTCGCCCATTCTTCCGCCTCCTGATCCGAAATCGGCTTAAAAAGGCCATACCCGCGAAACCGTCCCCGCCCAACCAGGACGGGGCCGCGAACCGGCGACGCAAATCGAGCCACCACATGCGTCTGGTACCGGCATAGATTCTTGCCGCCCTCGTTGAACGGCGGAAGCTCTTTCACGTGCCCGGCGCCAGTCACGCGTGAAACCGGCCGCACAGCGACCTGCTGCGGCTCAGGAAGCAGCGCCGACACAAACGCCTCGCGCACAATCCGCTCCACATCACCCTCGCGCTTCTTCGGGTGATGATGAAGTACCACCGGTGTCACGCTCGCCCACGTCCGGCTGGGCTTGGTCCAACTCATCCGCTGCAGGGTCTGTGGCGGGCGCTCCCGCTTCTCGATGTCTAGCCGCCAGTGCCAGACGCCCTTGCGGCCGAGATGAATTTCGCGTTCTTCGCCGCTCTCCGGATCGAAGAATAGTGGACCAAGAAACGTCCGAAGCTGCTCGTCACGCGACAGACCATCGTGCGGCAGAACGCACGGAATTGCGATCCCAAGACCCATCACATGACCGTCAGAATGCTCGAACCCAACATAGGGCAGCGGAAAAAGTGCCAGATGGGGATGGCGCGTCGGCGCACCTGTTGGCTCATGCCCGCTTATCCATTCGGGAGGGGCCGAACCCGCGGCCCTCATACAGGCATTCCGAAGCGCCTCCGTGAGTTGGAGTGTGGATTCGATTCCCAGCGCGGGCCCTTCAACCTTCTCCAGCACCACAAAATCCTCCTCGAATGGTCCATCCACGGTGTCCGCCCCTGCTTCGGACCCTCCGGCCCTGGAATACCCGTGCCAGTTCACAAGCTGCGGCCGCCGTGACACCGGCCGCCCCTCAGGAAATTCAGCCTGTAGCTCCCGCTTCAGCCGCGCCTTCTCCTTCCCCCTCGCAGCAGCCAGTGCATCCGACAGCTCGTCGTACCGCGCGATCCCGGCGCCGTTGAACGCCTCTTCCAGCGAACGCAGCGTGCCTGGTCCGGTAACGCGCATGCGAATCTCCGTCACCCCTCGAGCAGGAAGCCAGTTCGGGGCTGGTTCGTCGTCTTCGCCCAACACCCACATCTGCACCGCGGACATCGAATGGCCAACCCTGGTCACCCGGGCGCAGAGATCCTCGATTGCCTGGCGGATCTCGCCCGGCGCGCTCTCGTGCCAGATGAAATAGATCGAGTCCTGGTGCGGCCGCACGCGTGGAAAGGAACGCTCTTGCCGCGCGCGGTCCGCGATTGCCTTCGCCTCGTCGTTCACCGGCACGTATGCCCGTACCTCGCTGCGCTCGAACGCTTCGCTCGCGTAAACGGCCGGCGGCGGAGCCGTCTCAATCCACTCAAGCGCCGACCGGAGGCGAGCCTCCGCCCCGGTCTCAAAATGCGCCGCCGCCATCGCCATGAACACCCGGCCAAAATGCGGCGGCCACTCCGCGCGCTGCCTCGCCAGGTTCGTCGCCGCAGCATACTTCGTCAGGTACCTCAGCCCAATGGCGGTCATGACTCCTTCTCCTCGCCCTCGGCCGCCATGATCTCCTGGCTCCTCCTCACAAGATCCACCAACTCCGGCGTGGGCTTCAGACTGAGTGTGTCCTTCATCCACGGCATCGAAGCGGCAGCCGCGTCCTTGAAAAGCGCGATCGCGTCGTCGCCGGTCATCGTAAACGTCTTCGCCGGCATCCCCGGACGATCGAGTATTTCCCAAACGCGCGGCGCGACGGGCCGCAAATTACACCGCGACCGCAGACTCACTCCTCGTTCTGTAGTCAGGACTCCAGCGCACAGGGCCAGCGCCGCGAGCGCCGTGCGCGCCGCATCGTCGCTCTTGGGCTCCGATTTCCCATCCACCGGAAACCGCAGCTTCCGCAGCGCACCTAGCGATACCACCGTCGTCTGCTCCGCAAACCGGCACCTCACACCGCCCAGAAGGCGCGATCCGGATTTCGGAAACACAACGTTGCCGTGGTTGAGTGCCGATGGCTTTACCGTGCTCTTAGTCCCCTCAGAGGCGATCTCAAACCCGTCCCCAGAACGCGCAAGCATCACCTTGCTGCTCGCACTCAATGGGTCGACACGGAACCCCATCCGGTCGGCAGCCGCCACCGTGTCAACAGCAACTATCTCTGAAATGTAGGCGCGCTCGAACTTCGCCCCGAGTCCGCCCGGCTTGTCCGGGGAGCCCCACATCCCAAAGACGAGAGCCGTTGGACAAAGCTCGTAAATCGCCGTCGCGTTCCACAGATTAGACCGACGCCATCGCTCTGCGTAGGCCGACTTCGAAAACCTCGTCCCGTCAGCGAGCACGCTGTCGCGGAGAATCGCGTCGGCCAGCCGATGTGGAACCTCGAGACTCGTCAGGTTCGGCAGAGGCTTCTGAAATTGCGCGTTTGCTTCCGCGAAGTCCACCTCAATCAAAGGAAGTTGAATCAGCCCGCGCCGCACCGCGTCCAGCAATGCAAGCTCGGCGTGGTTCGCCTCCGACTGCACAGAGTTCAAAAGGACGCAATCCACCTCCCGCTCGGCCCCGCCATCACCGGCCGCCAACCTCCGCTTCTCCGTCGCATACTTACCCTCGGCGTAAGTGGCGGGAAAAACCTTCCCGCCGTCGCCCTCCACGGGCTGCAGGATCGTAATCGAGCGAAGCGCAGCCGCACCTCCACTCACAGCGGCCGAAAGCTCGGCCAAGGTCAGGGAATCAGACATGAATTTTCTCCAGTAGTGCTGCCGGCGACGCAGGAAGCGCCGCCGGGAAATGTCGTCCGCTTACAACAACTCGACCGGACGGCGGGGACAAGGGCACGAATGACGGAAACTGCGCCGCATTCGAAACCGGGCAGAGCAGCCAGCGCATGATGCTGGCCGCCGTGAACGTAAGCGTCGATCACGCATAAGTTCTCCTGTTTTGGCTTTCGCGCGGCCCCGTTGTAATATGGGACTGGTCAGGAACCCGATACTCGGGAACCGCGCAGGGCAGGCTTTACCGCCTGCCCTTTTACTTGTCGCAGCCTAGCACAGGATCAGCGACGGTGTCAATCAAAGTCGGAAAAATTTAGCTAGGATCCACTGTTGATCAAGGTGCATACAAGGCTAATATTGTGTTAGCCTCAATGGAGATGTGCCTTGGGCCTCATTGAAGCTATGCCCGTTGATCACCCGGGGTGCTAGGAAGGGGCTCCTTCCGTGGTCGGGCGACCGTCCACGGCCTCATTTGAAAGCCGGACCATGGTTCTTCCTCACTCGTCTGGCACTGTCATGTAGCGCCGGTGAGGAGTAGTCCGCGATTGGCAGCGGCTCCTGCTTGCACATGTCCACGCGCGTGTTAAGCCGCTCAACGCGCCGTTCAGTTCGGTAGACTGGCGATTGCCGCGACGTTGCACTACGCCCGACGCGGGCATCCTGATGTGCGAGGCGCCGTCGACGGTGCCGGAGCGGAGTTTGCGGGAGTTGGGGATCCGGCTGGTGGAGTGAGGGCGGGGGGCGGGGCGGGCGCGGGAGAGAGCGTGAAGAGCCGGACGATTATTTTTCACAAGCCGTACGGGGTGCTGTGCCAGTTCAGTCCGGAGGAGGGCACGGGGCACAAGACGCTGCGGGACTACATTCCGGTGGCGGGGGTTTATCCGGCGGGGCGGCTGGACCACGACAGCGAGGGGCTGGTGGTGTTGACCAACGACGGGCGGCTGCAGCACCGGCTGACGGAGCCGCGCTACGGGCATCCGCGGACGTACTGGGCGCAGGTGGAGGGAGTGCCGGGGCGGGAGGCATTGGAGAAGCTGGAGCGGGGGGTGGTGATCGAGGGGCGAATGACGCGGCCGGCGCGGGCGCGGATGCTGGAGACGGAGCCGGTGATCGGGCCGAGGGAGCCGCCGGTGCGGTACCGGAAATCGATACCGACGGCGTGGATCGAGCTGAGGCTGACGGAGGGGCGGAACCGGCAGGTGAGGCGGATGACGGCGGCGGCGGGGCACCCGACGTTGAGGCTGGTGCGGTGCGCGGTGGGAGGGGTGGGGCTGGAGGGGCTGGCGGCAGGAGAGTGGCGTGAATTACAGACCGCGGAAATAAACAATTTGCTAGAATCGTGTTTGTAGCGCACCGTCGGCGCCCGCCCGCGGAACTTCCCGTCAAGTACACAGAGGCGGCGAGGACTGTGCCTGCAGCCCGGAGAGGTAGTGGCCGGGTAGTTCAGAAGTCGAGTGAAGGAGTGAACGGAAATGGCCACAAAGAAGAAGACAGTACCGGAAGCGGAAGCGGCGGCGCCAGCGAAGGCCGCGGCGGCGAAGACAGCGGCGAAACCGGCGGTGAAGAAAGCGGCAGTGACGGCGGCGCCGAAGCGCCACCAGAAGGCCACGCCGGCACCGGAAGCGGCGGCGAGCGTCGCGGCGCCGATCAGCCACGAAGAGGTTTCGCGGCTGGCGTATTCGTACTTTGTGGCGCGCGGCTATCAGGGCGGGTCCGAGGTGGAGGACTGGCTGCGGGCCGAGCGGGAGCTGAAAGAGCGCGCGGCCGGGAGCTAACGGCGGTCGGGCGCCGCACGTCCAAGAAACGGGAAGGCCGGCACCAGAGGCGTTCCCGCTCATACTATAAAATGAGGAGGACGAGCGGCGCCGGATGATTGACGAGACGGAAGTCCACACCCCGACTGCGACAGCGGCGGCGACCCTGGAGGGGCGGCGCTGGCGCGGGGGCGGGGTGCTGGCGTGGCTGCGCGATTTATCGCTCTCGGTGATCATCGCGATCGTGGTGATACTGTTCCTGTACCAGCCGGTGAAGGTGGAAGGCACGAGCATGATGCCGGCGCTGGTGGATCAGGAGCGGATCTTCATCAACAAGTTCGTCTACCGGTTCGGGATTGAGAATGTGGACCGGGGGGATATGGTTGTGTTCTGGTATCCGAACGATCCGACGAAGTCGTATATCAAGCGGGTGATCGGGATACCGGGCGACAGGATTGAGCTGGACCGGGGGACGGTGATCCTGAACGGGCAGGCGCTGCAAGAGGTGTATGTGCCGCCGGAGTACCGGGATCAGCAGTCGATGGCGGAGGCGGAAGTGCCGGCGGGGGAATACTTCGTACTGGGGGATCACCGGAGCTCGTCGAGCGACAGCCGGGCGTGGGGGATGGTGCCGCGGAACTACATATACGGGAAGGCGGTGTTTGTGTACTGGCCGCTGGACAAGGTGGGGCTGCTGCACTAACGGGGCGTCAGCGGCGGCGGAAGAGCCAGAGGACGAGCGACAACAGCAGGCTGAGGAGCAGGCTGGTGGCGAGGGGGAAATAGAAGACCGAGTTTTTTCCGCGGACGACGAAGTCGCCGGGGAGGCGGCCGAGGCGGAAGGGGAGACGGGGGCCGAGCATCACGAGCAGGCCGAGGGCGACGAGCGAGACACCGGCAAGGATGAGCGCGCGCGCCAGGCCCATGCCTCATTGTCGCCGGAGCGGGCGTTGGGGCGCCATGCGAGAATCGGAGACGTCAATGGTGCGCTACGCGATTGCGGCGGCGGCGATTGTGGCCGGGCTTTATACGGCCGACGACATATCGCTGCGCTACGGCATTCCGAAGAGCCGGCCGGTTTACGGGCAGGTACAGGTGCAGCCGCTGTACGCGGTGACGCTGAAGAACAAGAAGACGAGTTATGTGCGGGCGGAGCCGGAGACGCGGACGTGCGTGGAATCGGTGGCGCCGCATTTCGGGTTTCCGCCGTGCTGGTATTTGAGGAGGAACGCGCGGCGGAAAGTTGAGATGTAGGGCGCGTCAGAGCGAGTAGACGCGGCCGCGATGCTGGCCCACCAGGATCTGGAAGAGGCGGTGGGCGATGAGCTCGTGGAGGGTGAGGAGCTCGCGGTTGGCGGCTGTTGCGGCTTCGGCGTCGGCGGGAGGAACGGGGCCGCCGCCGGAGCGGAGAGCGGCGACGGCTTCGGAGATGATGGGGTCGGCGATGGCTTCGCCGGCCATTTCCCAGAGAGTGATAAAGCGGTCGACGGCGGTCGGGAAGCTGACGGCGAAGACGCCGTAGTTGCTGGTGGTGCGGGGCGGCTTGTAGTCGAGATTGAAGGGGCCGGTGTAGTTGTGGGAGCGGAGGAGGACAAGGACGTTGAGCCAGTCGAGGGGATTGACGAGGCCGACGGCGATATCGACGTCGTGCTTGAGGCGGTAGCCGTCGTTGATGTCGAAGTGCCAGAGCTTGCCGGCCAGCAGCGCGCGGGCGAGGGCGGCGCGGGGGGCGGCGCCCCACATGAGCTCATGGAGATATTCGGGGTTGAGGCCGACCATTTCGGGGTGGGTGAGGAGGCCGGAGGCGATGAAGGCGAGCATGGCGTCGCTGGTGGGGAGGAGGATTTCGGCCTGGGGCTCGAAGGGCTTGGCTTCGAGGCAATGGCGGAGTGTTGGGCGGCCGGCGGAGGCGGCGAGGGCGATGTCGGTTTCGCAGGCGGCGTTGAGGCTGTCGGCGTACCAGCGGAGGGTGTCGGTTTCAACGACGGCGCCCTGGACGTAGTAGCCGAGCGAGCCGGGCCAATAGACGGCGAACTTGGCGCCGAGTGCGTGGCCGATGCGGACGGTGTTGGAGACGCGCCAAGCGGCGTAGGAGCGGACCTCGGGGGCTTCGGCGGCGGGGCTGGCGGCCCAGACGGCGTGGTGGAAAGTTTCTGTTGTGACCATGGAGCAGGCGAGGCCGTGCTGGCGGAGGGAGGCGGCGATGCGGGCGACGATTTCCTGCTGGCCATCCTTGCCGAGGGCTTCGGTGGGGATGACGTCGGTATCGTGGGTGCACCAGTGGGCGATGCCGATTTCGGCGTATTGGCGGATGACTTCTTCGAAGGGGACGGGCTTGCGCGTGGGGGCGTGGAAGAGGGCCTGGCCTTCATAGGCGGCGGCCCATTGCGGGCCGGTGATGAAGTATTTGCGCCGGGTTTGAGGTGAGTAGGAGCCGCCACAAGCCTGCATCAGCCGGGCGACGAGGGACTGCTGTTGGTCGGGAGGAATGGGGGGCATGGGAACGATTATCCGTCACAGGGGGACGGGGCGAGGGCGGCGGGTGTCAGGCGGGGGCAGGGGGAGAAAGGGGAGCTCGACGACGCCGGAGGAGATGAGCATTTCGAGGAGGCGGAGGAATTCGGATTCGGGGGCGTGGGCGGGGGCGGCGCCGTTGGCTTTGAGGAGGGAGAAGATTTCGCGGGCGGGGCGGCGGCCGTCGGTGAGGCGGATGGTGGCGTCGAGCCAGGGCGGGCAGTCGACTTCGGCGGGGAAGGGGTGCGAGGTGACGAGCTTGGAGGCGAGCGGGGTCCA
>DAIDHC010000115.1 GCA_027452065.1 Bryobacterales bacterium | reverse complement strand
GCGACGAGCTCACCGCCAAGGCCGTCAGCGTCATCAACGACCACAAAATCGTCGCCTGGATGCAGGGCCGCATGGAGTTCGGCCCCCGCGCCCTGGGCAACCGCAGCATCCTCGCCAGCCCGCTCGACCCCTACTCATCGGAAAATCTCAACACCTTCATCAAGCACCGCGAGCCGTTCCGCAAATTCGCCGCCTCGGTTCCGGCCGAGGTCGCCGGCGAATTTTTCGAAACCGGCCCTAACGCGCGCTTCCTTGCCACCGTCGGCCGCGTCCGCCCCGCCTGGCGCTCCACTTTCCAAAGCGCCGTTCTCTCCGGCGACCTGATCCGCGTCCACACCGTGGAAGCTTCGGTCAACCCTCTCTACCACCAGCTTCTTCACGCCGCCGGCAAATCCACCGGCCTCCCGGTGCTGTACAACACCAGCTTCAATCTCTTCAGCGACCCCCTGGTCTGCACCCCCCGTGACGCCGTCCGCAGCTTTTACTCCTCCGGCATCGACGCGCTGTTCGCCGGCAGTTTCTATCTGGAAAAATAGCCCGCGCCGGCGCGGTTTCGGCATCCCGCCGCGCCCGTCGCCCGTTCGCGCGCGCCCAAACTCCGCCACTTCCCACGCCCCTCGCCCTCGCTTCCGGCGCCGTTCGCCGCTCTCCTCGCGCCGCTCGCACCGCCCCCGCCGCTCCGTCCACGCCGTCCTCGTCACCCTCGCCGGCTGGCGCCGCTTCCCACGCCCCTCGCCCTCGTTTCCGGCGCCGTTCGCCGCTCTCCTCGCGCCGCTCGCACCGCCCCCGCCGCTCCGGTCCGCGCCGCCCTCCTCGCGAACACCGGCTCGCGCCGCCTCCCGGGTCTCTCGCCCGGAGTCCGGGCCGGTTTTTTCCTGAGCCGCGGCCGGTCCGCGCGGCGGGGCCGGTGTTACATTGTTGTAGATGTCGCAAGCTGAGGAATTGCACGAGCACGCCGAGCACGCGGCCCATTCCAACGAGCCGTTCAATAAGCGCGTCGCCGCCTCTATGGCCATCATCGCCGCCGTTCTCGCCCTCGTCTCCGTCCTCGGCCACATGTCCACCACCGAAGAGCTCCTGATGGAGACCAAAGCCTCCGACGCCTGGGCCGAATACCAGGCCAAATCCATACGCCGCTACCAGTCCGACGCTACGCGCGATCTGCTGCAGGCGCTCAACAAACCCGAGTCGGCCGCCGACTACGCCGGCCGCTCCGACAAGTACCGTTCCGACCAGCAGGAAATCTCCGCGAAGGCCCGTGAGTTCGAAGCTGAGAGCGCCCGCGCCGGCCATCGCGCCCGCCGCTTCCATGGCGGTGAAATCTTTCTCGAAATGGCCATCGTCGTCTCCTCGCTCGCCATCCTCACCCGCCGCGAGGCCATGTTCTGGGCCGCGGTGGTCTCCGGCCTCGCCGGCGTGGCGCTGGCGGCCAGTGTTTTTGCAGTGAGTTGAACCGAGCCGGTATTTCCCGAAACCATGAACATGCTTGAAATGCTTGAATCCATCCGTCCCGGCGTCAATGCCAGCCGCGCCCGGGTTGTTCTTTTCGATTTCGACGGCACGCTCTCCCTCATCCGCACCGGATGGATGGAGGTGATGGTGCCGATGATGGTCGAGATACTGGCCGATCTGAAAACCGGCGAGAGCGAAGACGCGCTCCGCGCCGAAGTGGAGGAGTACGTCTGGCGCCTCACCGGCAAGGAGACGATCTACCAGATGTTCGCCTTCCGCGAAGCGATCGAGAAGCGCGGCGGCCAGCCGCTCGATGCTCTCACGTACAAGAAGATGTACCTGGACCGGCTGTGGGAGCGCATCCAGGACCGGGTGAAGAGCCTGCGACGCGGCGAGACCTCGCCCGAGCAGTACCTGGTGCCCGGCGCCCGAGCGCTGCTGGAATCGCTGCGCGAGCGCGGCCTCCGCATGTACCTGGCCAGCGGCACCGACGAGGCGTACATGAAAGAGGAAGCCAAACTGCTCGACGTGGCCCGCTATTTTGACGGCGGCGTTTTCGGCGCCCTCGACGATTACAAGAGCTTCTCCAAGGCCATTCTCATCCAGCGCGTGCTCGCCTCGGCCGAGTTCCGCGGCGAGGAGTTCCTCGGCTTCGGCGACGGCTATGTCGAGATCGAAGAGGTGAAGAAAGTCGGCGGCGTCACCGTCGGCGTGGCCAGCCTCGAGCCGGCCTGCCAGTCCATCGACGAGTGGAAGCGCCAGCGTCTCATCGGCGTCGGCGCCGACTACATCGTCCCCAACTATCTCGCGCTCGACCGCCTGAACGCCACTCTGTTTCCGGCATAGACATGCCCAGCCGCTATCCACTTTTCGACCGCTCCCGCCTGCTGGTGAAGCCGGTGAGCGAGCGCCGGAACGACCTGGCGCTGCCGCACTGGATGTCGCTCGGCGACCCCACGCCCGCGTTTTCACACCCCGACCTCGCGGTGGTGGCTCGGCGCATCGCCTCTGCCCGCCAGTTGCCGGCCTCGCGCATTCTCATGATGGGCGCGCACGTGCTGCGCGCCGGGGTGAACCGCCATCTCATCGACCTGATGGAGTGCGGATTCATCACCCACCTGGCGATGAACGGCGCCGGCTCGATCCACGATTTCGAGCTCGCCCGCCTGGGCGCCACCACCGAGAGCGTCGCCCGCTACATCGCCACCGGCGAGTTCGGCCTGTGGAAGGAAACCGGCGAGCTGAACGACTGGCCGGTCGAGGCCAACCGCCTCGGCGAAGGTTTGGGCGAGCATATCGGCCGGCGCATCCAGGAGAGCGATTTCCCCCACCGCTCGCTCAGCCTGCTGGCCGCGGCCTGGCGCTTCGGCGTCCCGGCCACCATACACTGCGGCATCGGCTACGACATCGTCCACGAGCACCCCAACTGCGACGGCGCCGCCTGGGGCGCGGCCAGCTACCGCGATTTCCTGATCTTCGCCCACGGCGTACAGTCGCTCGAAGGCGGGGTGGTGCTCAACTTCGGCTCGGCCATCATGGGGCCGGAGGTTTATCTGAAGGCGCTGGCCATGGCCCGCAACGTCGCCGGCCAGCACGGCGGCTCGATCCGGAAATTCTCCACCGCGGTGTTCGACTACGCCCCGATTCACGGCGATTTCCGCCGCGAGCTGCCCAAATCCGACCCCGGCTATTATTTCCGGCCCCACAAAACCATGCTCGTCCGCACCGTCGCCGACGGCGGCGAGAGCTACTATTTTCAGGGCGATCATCGCGCCACTCTCCCCGCCCTGTGGCGGGCGCTGAAGGCAACGGAGCCCGAGCCATGACCGTCCGCGAATATCTCGACCGTCTGCCGGCGCGCTCGGCGCTGGTGCTGGGCGACATCTGCCTGGACCGCTGGTGCACGTACGACCCGGCGGCCGCGGAGCCGTCGCGCGAAACCGGCCTGACGCGCCTGGCCGTGGTCTCGACCGTTGTGACGCCCGGCGCCGGCGGCACCATCGCCAACAACCTGGCCGCGCTCGGCGTGGGCCGAGTGAATCTGCTCGGCGTGGTGGGCGACGACGGCCACGGCCATGAGCTGATGAACGCCCTCAGCCGGCGCGGCATCTCGCGCGAGCTGATTCTCCACGTGCCCGGCCGGCCCACCTTCGCCTACACCAAGCTCATTAATAAAGACACCGGTATCGAGGACCAGCCGCGGATTGACTTCATCAGCCAGGAGCCGCTGCCGGAAGCGCTGGAGAATCGCATCCTCACTCACATCCGCGATTTCGCCGGCGCCTTCGACGTCGTGTTCGTCTCCGACCAGGCCGAAACCGGACAGGCGGCGCTGGTGACGCCGCGGGTGCGGGAGCTGCTGGCCGAGCTGAGCGCGGCCGGCGCCCACCAGGTGTATTGGGTGGATTCGCGCCAGAGGGTGCACGAGTTCCGCGGCGTGGTGCTGAAGCCGAACCAGCAGGAAGCCGACGCCGCCTGCCGCCGTCTTTTCGGCCGCGTCGATTACGCCGCGCTTCGCGCCCACACCAGAGCCCGCTGCCTGATCGTCACCCTCGGCGAGCAGGGCGCGCTGGCGGTGGACGAGGCCGGCGAGAGGATGGTGCCGAGCTCTCACGTCCGCATCCCGGTGGATGTCTGCGGGGCGGGCGACTCGTTTTCCGCCGCCGCTGGAATGGCCTTCGCCCTGAGCGGCTCGGTGGAGCAGGCGGCCCGAATGGGCAACCTCGCCGCCGCCATCACGGTGATGCAGAAGGGTACGGGCGCGGCCAGCCGGGCGGCCATGCTCGAGCTGGCGGGAGAAGACGGGTGAACACGCTGGCCATCGACGTCGGCGGCACGAAGTTCTCGATGGCCTTGTTCGACGGCCCGGCGATGATGCGGCGCCTCAGCCGCGCCACCGACCGGGAGGGCGGCCGGGATTGGATGCTCAGCCAGATCGCCGGCGTGCTGGCCGAGTGGCGCGGGCTCGCTCCGATTGACCGCTGCGGCATCGGCTTCGGCGGCCCGGTGCTGTTCGATGTCCAGCGCGTAGCCCAGTCCACGCACGTCGGAGGCTGGAGCGATTTCGATCTGCCAGGTTTTCTCGAACCCCTGGCCGGCGTGCGCCCGGTGATGGACAATGACGCCAACGTGGGCGCGCTCGGCGAGGCGCGCTACGGCGCCGGCCGCGGGGCGCTGCCGTTGTTTTACATGACTCTGTCCACCGGCATCGGCGGAGGCATTGTCACCGGAGACGGCATTTACCGCGGCGCCGATTCGTTTGCCGGCGAGCTGGGCCACATCGCCATCCGCGCGGACGGCCCGGAGTGCCTGTGCGGCGCCCGCGGCTGCTTCGAGCGCATGTGCTGCGGACTGTGGCTGGAGCGCGACCACGGCCGGCCGGCGAAGGAACTGCTGGCCGAGCCCGAGTTCACAGCCGGCTATGTCGAGGACGTGGCGCTGGGCCTGAAGCCTGTTGTGATGCTGCTCAACCCGGCGCGGATTGTCATCGGAGGCGGCATCGCCAAGGCCGGCCGGGCGCTGTTTGATCCGCTTCGGGCCGCGCTGCGCCGCCAGATCACCGCCTGGTCGCGGGCGCGCATCGACCTTGTGCCGGCCGCGCTCGGCGACGACAGCGTGCTCTACGGCGCCCTGGCCCTGGCCGGAGGGGACGCCGGGCGCGAATCGTAGAATGAAAGTTTGCCGATGAACGGATACTGGCTGGGCCCGGACGACGACGATTTCGATTTTGGCGGCGGCTTCGACGACGACCCGGGCGGCGGCTACGACGACGGCCAGGACGACGGCACCGGCGAGGACGACACCGGCGACGACGACCAGCAGGACGATACCGGCGGCGGCGATGACCAGGACGGCGGAGATGGCGGGGACGGCGGAGACGATGGCGGGCCGCCGGAAGACGGCGACGTCTTCCCCGACGCTTCGCAGTTTCCCGACGCCACCGGGGCCGACTTCACCGACGACACCGGCGACTGGAGCGCGGAGGACTACCAGCGGTCGGCGGAAAACATTTTCGGCGGCAACGAGTTCTTCGGCGACAACCTGATTTCGCAGCGCGCCGAGGAGGGGTTCCAGCTTTTCGAGGACCCGGCCTTTGCCCAGGGCTTCGAAGAAGCGGCGCCGGGCAGCACCGAAACGGTGCGTTTGTTTGAGCGCGAGGGCGGGCTTTCGGCATTCGGTTTCGTGAGCCTGGCGGCGCTCGAGATGCTGCGGCTGCGCTACGGCGGCATCGACCTGAGCAATCTGGAGGTGAGCGTGCCGCCGAAGGGCGAGCCTCCGCCGCCGCAGCCGCTGCCGCCGGAGCTGGCGGCGGTGCCGGAGAAAGACGCCGTCGATCTGCGGAAATACTGCACGCCGGTGGGCGACCAGGGCCAGACCGCGCGGTGCGCCGCCTTCGCCTGGACGCACGCGGTGGAGCTGAGCCGCAACCTTTTGAGCGAGGAGTCTCCGCGGCTGTCGCCGAACTATTCGATGCTCCAGTTCCAGCGGATGCAGGGCGATGCGCGCGACTACACGTACGCGCACCAGGGCGGGGACGGCACCATCGCCGGGCCGGACCCGGCCGAGGTGCTGGTGGAGCGCGGCACCTGCCGCCAGCAGTACTGGCCGGACGAAGCCGAGACGCCGGCGGCGCCGGAGCGGGAGATGGACCGGGACGCGGCCGGGCATCGGCTGGAGGGCGAGCCGCTGCCCATTGCCATTGACGACGTGAAGAAAGCGCTGAGCGCGGGCTGCCCGGTGCAGGTGTCGATGAACACCGGGCCGGCGTTCATGCAGGTGGGCCGCGACGGAGTGTTCAACGCCGCCGAGCCGCCCAGCGGACGGCACGGCCGGCACGCGATGCTGATCACCGGCTACATCGGGAACTTCTTCGTCGTGAAAAATTCCTGGGGCGCCGATTGGGGCGATCAAGGCTACTGCTACATACCCAAGGCGGTGCTGGCGGCCTCCGAGCCGGACTTCGTGGCGGTGCTGCTGCGGAGGCAGGCCATCGCGCCGCCGGGCGGGCCGCAGGGGCAGGCCAACGCGGCTCGCGTATCGGCTCCGCGGGCAGGCGGCGGCTCGTTCTGGCAGCGGCTCTTCGGGCGCTAGATGAGCGCGCACCCGCTCGAGGCGCTGCGGAAAGAGCTGTCTCCGATGGCCCGCATGGCGGCGCCCATCGCGCTGGCCGAGATCGGGTGGATGGCCATGGGCATCGCCGACACCTTGTTTGTCGGCCGGCTTCCCAACAGCGCCGAAGCCATCGGCGCGGTGAGCCTGGGCAGCATTGTGTTCTACACGGCGGGCATTTTCGGCAGCGGGCTGCTGCTGGGGCTGGACACTCTGGTGTCGCACGCCTACGGGCGCGGGGACCTGGACGAGTGCCACCGCTGGCTGATCAACGCTCTGTGGTCGTGCCTGCCCCTGGCGCCGGTGTTGATGGCGGTGCTGTGGGGGTTCGTGCCGCTGCTCAGGGCCGGGGGCGTGAATCCGGCGGTGATGAAGGAGACCGTGCCTTACCTGCACGCGCTCACCTGGAGCACGCTGCCGCTGCTGGTGTACTTCGCGCTGCGCCGGTATTTGCAGGGGATGAACCTGGTGCGGCCGGTGATGTACGCGCTGATCTCGGCCAACGCGGTGAACGCGCTGGGCAACTGGGTGCTGGTGTTCGGGCGGCTGGGCGCGCCGGCGCTGGGCACGGCCGGCTCCGGCTGGGCGACGTGCATTTCGCGCCTGTACCTGGCGGTGGTGCTGATGGGGCTGGCCGCCTGGCACGACCGGCGGCATGGGGCGGGGCTGTTCAGCATCCGGTGGACGGCGCAGTGGGCGAGAGTGCGGCGCCTGGCGCGGCTGGGCGTGCCGGCGGCGCTGCAGATTGGCCTGGAGACGGCGGTGTTCGCGGTATCGGCGGCGCTGATCGGGAGGCTGGACGCCGCCTCGCTGGCCGGCCACCAGATCGCGATGAACACGGTGTCGCTGACCTACATGGTGCCGCTGGGCATCGGCTCGGCGGCGGCGGTGCGCGTCGGGCAGGCGCTGGGGCGGGGCGACGCGGCGGGGGCGCGGAGCGCCGGATGGACGGCGCTGGCGCTGGGCGCGGCGTTCATGACGCTGTCGGCGGCGGTGCTGCTGGCGTTTCCGCGGGCGATCGCCCGATTTTATAGCGCCGACGCGGCGGTGATCGCGGTGGGAGCGGCGCTGGTGACCATCGCGGCGTTCTTCCAGATTTTCGACGGGCTGCAGGTGGTTGCGACCGGAGCGCTGCGCGGAGCCGGGGACACGCACACGCCGATGTTCTGCCACCTGGTGGGATATTGGGGCGCCGGGCTGCCGGCCGGATGGCTGCTGTGCTTTCGCTTCGGCTGGGGCGCGCGGGGGCTGTGGATGGGCCTTTCGGCGGCGATCATCGGCATCGGCGCGGTGCTGCTGGCGCTGTGGAAGCGCAAGAGCGCGGCATTCGGGGTGGGCTGAGCGGGGCGCGAGTGGAAGAAGCGGCGGGGTGCGTGAGACACTGAAAGTTACCCCCGCACGACAATGATCCAGCTTTCCGGCGCCGGCAAGCGCTACGGCCACAAACTGCTTTTCGAGAACGTCGATTGGATGATCACGCCGCAGGACCGCTGCGGGCTGGTGGGCGCCAACGGGACGGGCAAGTCGACGCTGCTTAAGGTTTTGGGCGGCATGGAGTCGCTCGACTACGGCACCATCAGCCGCGCCAAGGGCATGACGATGGGCTATCTTCCTCAGGACGGCCTGACGCTTTCCGGGCGCACGGTGTTTGAGGAATGCATGTCGGTGTTCGACGACATCCGCGGGCTGGACGAGGAGATGGAGACGCTGGCGCACCGGATGTCGGAGATCGATCCGGCGGGCGAGGAGTACGCGCAGATCGCCGAGCGGTATCACACGATCCAGAGCGAGTTTCACAACCGCGACGGGTATTCGCTGGAGGCGCAGGTGGGTTCGGTGATCGCCGGGCTGGGGTTTCCGGCCTCGGATTGGGGAAGGCGGACGGAGGAGTTTTCCGGCGGCTGGCAGATGCGGATCGCGCTGGCCAAGCTGCTGCTGGAGAAGCCGGACCTGCTGCTGCTGGACGAGCCGACCAACCACCTGGACCTGGAGGCGCGCAACTGGCTGGAAGAGTTTCTCGGCAATTATCCGAACGCGCTGGTGCTGATTTCGCACGACCGGTATTTTCTGGACGTGGTGGTGAAAAAGACGGTGGAGATCTGGAACAAGAACGTCCATTTCTACAGCGGCAACTACGAAAAATACCTGGCGCAGAAGGCGGAGCGGAAAGCGCAGCTCGAGGCGGCGTACAAGAATCAGCGGGACAGGATCGAGCAGCTCGAAGCGTTTATCAGCCGGTTCCGCTACCAGGCGACCAAGGCCAAGCAGGTGCAGAGCCGGATCAAGGAACTGGAAAAAATCGAACGGATCGAGATTCCTCCGGAAGAGGAGGCGATTCATTTCCGGTTTCCGCAGCCCAAGCCGAGCGGACGCGTGGTGGCCGAATTCAACAACGTTTCGAAAAGCTACGGGGACAAGTTTGTTTTCGGGGGCGTGAATTTTCTGATCGAGCGGGGAGACCGGATCGCGCTGGTGGGCGTGAACGGGGCGGGAAAATCGACGCTGATCAAACTGCTGGCCGGGGCCGAGGGCTTGACGTCGGGCGAGTACAAGCTGGGGCACAACGTGGGGGTGGATTATTTCGCGCAGGACCAGTACAAAGAGCTGGACCCGGAGGCGCGGATGCTGGACGACCTGTCGATGGCCGGAGGCAAGGCGACGCAGACCGAGCTGAGGAACCTGCTGGGATGTTTTTTGTTCAGCGAAGACGACGTTTTTAAGCGCATCGGAGTGTTGTCGGGCGGGGAGCGGAACCGCTACGCGCTGGCCAAGCTGCTGCTGCGGCCGTCGAACTTTCTGCTGCTGGACGAGCCGACCAACCACCTGGACATGCGCGCCAAGGACGTGCTGCTGGAATCGCTGCAGGGCTTCACCGGGACGCTGGTGTTCGTCTCGCACGACCGGTACTTTATCGACAAGCTGGCGACGCGGGTGTTCGAGGTGGGCGAGGGCGAGGTGCGGATTTTCCCCGGCAACTACGAGGACTATTTGTGGCGGAAACAAGGGGCGAGCCTGGACCTGACGCTGCCGGGAACGGGCAACGGGCACGGGACGGCGGCGCCCGCGGCGCCCGTGCCGCAGCCGGCGGCGGCCAGGCACGACAAGCGCGCCAATCCGATGAAGAAGAAGAAACTCGAAAACCGGGTGCAGGAGATCGAGACGGCGGTGGCGCGGCTGGAGGGCGAGATTGCGGCGCACGAGGCGGAGCTGGCGAATTTCGTCAGCGTGGACGAGACGCTGCGGCTGAGCGGGATGGCGGACGGCAAGAGGCGGGAGCTGGCGGCGTTGATGGCGGAGTGGGAGCAGGTGTCGCAGTCGCTGGAAGCGGTGGAGAGCTGAGCCGGGCGCGCGGAGGGCGGTGGTATGCTGGACGCTGAGGCGAAGTAAAGGCGAACCATGGCGGGCGGCATTCCGGAGCAACTGGAGCAGCTTCGCCGGCGCATTGCGGCGCTGGAGCAGAGGACGCGCGTGGGCGCGGGCGCGGCTCCGGCGCGCGAGAGGGAGGCGGAGGCGGCCGAGGTGGTGGACACCGGGCTGCCGGGGGACGAGGTAGAGACCGGGCTGGGGCGGCACTGGGAGACGGAGAAGCTGCACGAGGCGCATCGGCGGCACGGGAGCGTGTACATCTCGGAGCTGGCGGAGTTGCCGGCGACGCTGTTCGGGGCGATGTCGAAAGGGGAGATCCGGGAGGCACCGCCGGAGCAGTGGGCGTTTCTGGACACGGAGACCACGGGCCTGGCGGGAGGCGCCGGGACGTACGCATTTCTCATCGGGGTGGGGAGGATTACGGCCGAAGGATTCCGCGTGCGGCAGTTTTTCCTGCGCGAGCCGGGCGAGGAGGCGAGCGTGCTGGAGGCGCTGGCGCGGCACCTGGAGCCGTTCCGCGTGATGGTGACATACAACGGGAAGGCGTTCGACCAGCCGCTGCTGGAGACGCGGTTCCGGATGGTGAGGGCGCGGCCGCCGTTTTCCTCGATGGATCATCTGGACCTTTTGTACGGGGCGCGGCGGCTGTGGAAGCTGCGGCTGGAGAGCTGCCGTCTGGTGGAGCTGGAGAGCCGGATACTGGGGGTGGAGCGCGAGGGGGACGTGCCGGGGGAGCTGATACCGGAGGTGTACTTCGACTATCTGCGGACGGGGCGGGCGGCGCGGCTGGCGGGGGTGTTTCATCACAACGCGCTGGACATATTGACGCTGGCTTGCCTGTGCGGGATCGTGCCGCGGGCGTTCGAGCCGGCGGGGGTGAGGGTGGGGCACGGGGCGGAGATGGTGGGATTGGGGCGGTGGTGGCGGCAGATGGGGGAAAACGAGAAGGCGCTGGAATGGTTTGGGAAGGCGGTGGAGAGCGGGCTGGGGGACGAGCTGCTGTTCCGGACGATGTGGGACGCGGCGGCGTTGAAAAAGAAACTGGGTCGGGAGAAAGAGGCGGCGGAGGACTGGAGGGAATTGGCGGGGTCGCGGAATCCGTTCCGGAGCGCGGCGCTGGAGGAGCTGGCGAAGTATTACGAGCACCGGCTGCGGGACACGGCGCGGGCGCTGGAGGCGACGATGGAGGCGATGGAGCACGAGCCGGGGCCGGAACTGGCGCGGCGCCGGGCGCGTCTGGAGAAGAAACTGGCGGCGGCGGGACGGCTGCTGTAAGCTGGAGTTCTTTCGGTAAGCGGACGAGGGCGGAAGGGGCGGCGCGACGAGGCGGCCGCCCGCTGCTACCATACCCAAGAGGGAGACCGGATTGAGACGGCACTTTTCAGGTATCGGATGTGTCTGGGTGCTGGGCGCGGCGCTGGCGGCGACGGGCTGCCAGGACACGATCTCGCCGCGGGTATCGACCGAGTTCGAGGTGAAGCGGGACGAGGCCGGCAAGGTGGCGGTGAAGCTGGACGTGCGGAACGACGCGGACCGGCCGACGGTGCCGTTGATGGTGGAGGTGGACGCGTTTGAGACGGACGTCCCGGACGGGAACAAACCGCTGCCGGTGATCCACCCGGCGCCGTTCGTATTGAACCGGCACGAGACGCGGACCCTGACGGCGGAACTGGACACGCCGTCGGCGGTGCTGGCGCTGATGTCGGTGAAAGAATCCGAGCGGGGGATTTTGCTGAAATCGGTGACCAAGACGGTGGAGCCGAAGGCGGTGCTGACGCCGCCGGCAGCAGCCGAGCCGGAGGCGAAGTAAGCCGGGCGTGACGGATGAGGGGTAAAAACCGCCATTTTGTGTTGCGTGACACGGGAACGGGGAATCAAGGACTTAGCGGCGGAGGAGGGGTAAAATCGCAGAAATTCGGGGGTGCGGGCCGAAATTTTGCGTCATGGGGGAGGGGGCTTCCGGGCAGGGTCCGGGCGGGCGATGGGCGTGGGGAGGATGTGGCTCTCATACAATGACAGGGTACCGGATGGGGGGTGGGGCGGCGGGAGTGATGTGCTTAGAAACTATTGTTTATAAAAGACTTACCGTGCCGCTGGGGGCCGTGACCGGGTTTTTGGGGAAGGCGGGGGACTGAGGGGCGATGAGGCTGGCGCCGCAGGAGCGGGTGGGGCCGTATGAGATCGCGGGCTTCCTGGGGGCGGGGGCGATGGGGGAAGTGTACCGGGCGCGGGACACGCGGCTGAAGCGGGAGGTGGCGATCAAGGTATGGCCGGAGGGACTGGCGGCGGACCTGATGCGTCTGAAGCGGTTTGAGCTGGAGGCGCAGTCGGCGGGGGGGCTGAATCACCCGAACGTTCTGGCGATATACGACACCGGGGTTCATGGGGGGTCGCCGTACCTGGTGAGCGAGTTATTGACCGGGGAGACGCTGCGGGAGCGATTAAAGAAGGGGCGGCTGGGGACGCAGAAGGCGATCGAGTATGCGCAGCAGGTGGCGGCGGGGCTGGCGGCGGCGCACGCGAAGGGGATCATCCACCGGGACATCAAGCCGGAGAACCTGTATGTGACCAAAGACGGGGTGGTGAAGATTCTGGACTTCGGGCTGGCGAAGCTGGTGGAGCGGGAGAAGGGAGACGAGGACCGGGAGGCGACGCGGACGCTGGCGACGGAGCCGGGGGCGGTGGTGGGGACGGCGGCATACATGGCGCCGGAGCAGATTGCGGGGGAGGGGGTGGACGCGCGGGCGGACATATTCAGCCTGGGGTGCGTGCTGTACGAGATGCTGAGCGGGAGCCGGCCATTCGAGGGGAAGGGGTCGGTGGCGACGATGAAGGCGATCCTGCGGGAGGAGCCGGCGGAGATAGCGGGGATACCGCCGGCGGTGGACCGGCTGGTGCGGCATTGTCTGGAGAAGAAGCCGGAGGAGCGGTTTCAATCGGCGCGGGACCTGGCGTACGACCTGGGGGCGCTGGCGCACGGGTCGCAGAGCGGGCTGATGACGCGGCCGATTGTGGTGAAGCGGGAGGCGTCGGGGGCGAACATCGTGCCGTGGGTGGTGGGGATGGTGGCGGCGGCGGTGTAGGCA
>DAIDHC010000114.1 GCA_027452065.1 Bryobacterales bacterium | reverse complement strand
CGGGTGAGGGTTTCGAGCGTCTTCAGGTCGGCCTTCTTGCCGGGCAGGCGCATGACGCGGAGCTGGACGTCGAGCTTCTCGTTGTGGGTGAGGGTGCCTTTGGGGAAGGAGAGGAAGAGAAGCCATTTGCCGTTGGGGGAGGGGTGAGGGAACCAGTCCTCGAGCTCGTCTTCGGTGATGCGCTGGGCGAGGGAATCGTTGGGGCCGGCGCCAGTGGCGGGCATGCGCCAGATGTCCCAGCCGCCGGCGCGGTTGGAGTTGAAATAGATCCATTTGCCGTCGGGGGAGTAATCGGGGCCGTCGTCGTAGGCGGGGTTGGAAGTGAGCTGTTCGGGGGCGCCGCCGGAGGCGGGGAAGCGAAACAGATCGAAATTGCCGTCGTGGGAGGCGACGACGGCGAGCCAATGGCCATCGGGGGACCAGCCGTGGAAGTAGCTGGGGCTGTCGGGGGTGAGGAGGCGGGGGGAAGCGCCGGCGGCAGTGGAGACGAAGGCCTGGGAGCCGGAGGAGGTGGGGGTGCGGGCGGAGAAGGCGAGCAGGGAGCCGTCGGGGGAGGGGCCGTGATCGTTATTACAACGATAGGAGGGATCGAGGGCGATGCGCTGGGGAGCTACGTCGCCGGAGACGGGGATCTGGTAGAGGGCGCCGCTGGAGTTGGCGATGAGGAATTTGCCGTCGCGGGACCAGTTGGGGGCTTCCCAGATCTGATCGGAGGTGAACAGGACGTGGGTGGAGTGGGAATTGAGATCGAAGATGGAGATGCGGCTGCGGTAGCGGGTGGGGGCGGCTGGGGCGGGGGTTTCGAGCTGGACGTTGGAGAAGACGGCGGTTTCCAGGGTCTGGGCGTCGTGGGAGCAGACGCCGAGGCCGACGTAGACGGTGCCGGTAAGGCGGAGGGTGACGGGACCGGAGGGGGTGAGGGGCTGGCCGGGTTGGCCGGCGTAGAGGGTGAACTGATCGCCGCGGCGCTCGATGCGGATGCGGACGGGGCCGGAGAGGGTGGATTGGACTTCCCTGGTTTCGCCGCCGCGGGTGGCGCGGTATTGGAGCGAGGTGAGGCCGCTGCCGTGAAGGGCGGCGTCGGCATAGGGCGAGCCGGGGTCGAGGCTCTCGCGGATCATGAGGACGGCCTTGCGGTGGGCGACGGCGCCGGGGCCGAGGAAGGTGACGTCGGCGGTGAGTGTGACGTCGCCGGGGACCTGGGTGTAGAGGAAATGGAAGGCGTCGGCGGCGGCCCAGATATTGGCGCCTCCGCCGGTGATGCGGTATTGACTGGTGGAGGGATCGAACTGAGCGGAGCCGGGCTTGGGGTTGTCGCCGACATCGGAGTTGGACGTAAAGAGGCCGAGGCCGCCGGCGCGGAGGAGCGCGGCCGAGAAGAGGAGGAGCAGGGTGAGGGCGCGCAGAGAGCGGGCGGAAGGGAGGGTTTTCACGATGGGGCCTGTTCATGAAGACTATAGCGCTAACGGCGGGGGCGAGGCGGCGGAGAAAGAATGGGATTTCCGACGGCGGCGCTAATCCCGGCGGGCGCGGGTGACGATATACCAGGTAGCGCGCATTCTGCGGAGTCTGGCGGCGCGCCAAGACAACATACTCAGGGAAGGGGATTGGCACTTATGGCAACAAAGAAGCGTTCCGCGATTGCGGATCGGGAATCGGCTGGTTCGGTGGCGGTAGCGGACTGGCCGGGGGAAGGGAAAGGGGTGGCGGGGAGCCGTCCGGCGGCGGCGGTGACGTGGCCGAATGCCTACGGCGCGGACAGCCTCATGAGCCGGTACGGAATGGATGAGCGAAGCCTGGCGGCGCGGCGGGAGTTTGTGCGCCTGGGGGAGGAGGAGCGGGAACTGCTGGTGGAGATGACGGGGTGGGCGCAGTCGGTGGCGGGCGACGTGGCGCGGGAGTTTTACGACTGGCAGTTCGACTTCTGGCCGACGCGGGAATTTTTTGACCGGTTTGCGAAGGAAAAGGGGATGCCGCTGGCCGCGCTGCGGGCGCATCTGGAAGAGGCGCAGAAGGGGTATCTGGTGGAAGTGTTCGCAGGCGCGGCGATCGGCTGGGACGCGCGGTATTTCGAGAAGAGGCTGATCGTCGGGTCGATCCACGACCGGATCAACCTTCCGTTCAAGTGGTACCTGGGAGCGTACGCCGAATACCAGCGGCTGCTGGGAAAGTATCTCGAGCGGGACATTCGCGACATGGCGAAAGTGCGGCGGATCGAGGCGGCGGTGGCGAAGGTATTCAATCTGGACATGCAGTCGATCGGCGACGCGTTCATCCTGAGCACGGTGGAGAGCATGCTGAAGGTGACCGGCGTGGGGTTGGACGAAGCGTTCGACAAGGGCGATAAGACGGACCAGTTGGGCAAAGCCAAGAGGGCGGGAGAAGCGAATCTGGAAGCCTTCACAAGCAGCGTTCAGCAGATGGCGGCGGAGCATGCCAAGGGCGACATCGACGTGGCGATGCCGGCAGAGAAGCTGGTTGGGGTGTACGGGACGCTGGCGCAGCGAATCAATGAGATGGTGGCCGGGCACATCGCGGTGAAGAAGAAAGCGATGGCTTGCGTGGCGGAGTTCGCCCAGGGGAACTTTGACGCGCCGCTGGAGCAGTTCCCGGGCAAGAAGGCGTTCATCAACGACACCATTGAGAGGCTTCGGTCCAACGTCAAACGGTTCATCGAGGACATGAAGCGGATGTCGGAGGAACACAACAAGGGCGACATCGACGTGGTGATTCCGGTGGAGAGCTTTGAAGGCGCGTTTCAGGTGATGGCGCAGGGCGTGAACGAGATGGTGACCGGGCACATCGCGGTGAAAAAGAAGGCGATGGCGTGCGTGGCGGAGTTCGGTAAGGGGAATTTCCGGGCGGTGCTGGAGAAGTTTCCGGGCAAGAAAGCGTTCATCAACGACACGATGGAGAAGATGCGGTCGAACCTGACGGGGCTGATCAACGAAGTGGCGCAGAACGCGTCGATGGTGGCGTCGTCGGCGGAGGAGTTGAACTCGGTGAGCCAGCAGATGGCGGGCAACGCGGAGGAGACGGCGACGCAGGCCAACGTAGTGAGCGCGGCGAGCGAGCAGGTTTCCAAGAACGTGAGCGTGGTGGCGACGGGGAGCGAAGAGATGCTGGCATCGATTCGCGAAATCTCCAAGAGCGCCAACGAGGCGGCGCGGGTGGCGCGGAGCGCGGTGAGCGTGGCGAATACGACCAACCAGACGGTGGGCAAGCTGGGCGAGTCGAGCATCGAGATCGGCAAGGTGATCAAGGTGATCACTTCGATTGCGCAGCAGACGAACCTGCTGGCGTTGAACGCGACGATCGAGGCGGCGCGCGCCGGCGAGGCGGGCAAGGGATTTGCCGTTGTCGCCAACGAGGTGAAGGAACTGGCCAAGGAGACGGCGAAGGCGACCGAAGAGATCGGCCAGAAGATCGAGGCGATTCAGACCGACACGCAGGGAGCGGTGAAGGCGATAGAGGAGATCGGCGCGATTATCAACCAGATCAACGACATTTCGAACACCATCGCCTCGGCGGTGGAGGAGCAGACGGCGACGACGAACGAAATCGGGAGGAACGTGACCGAAGCGGCGAAGGGCACCAACGAGATCGCCAAGAACATCACGGGTGTGGCCAAGGCGGCGGCGGATACGACGACCGGGGCGGCCGATACGCAAAAGGCCGCGGAGGCGCTGAGCGGCATGGCGGCGCAACTGCAGAAGCTGATGTCTCGGTTCCAGGTGTGAGGGGCTCCGGCGGCGGCTCCGGAGGACATTTCCGGGGCCGCTGCCGGGAGTTCGCGCAGGAGTTTCGAGAACTGCTGGCTATTTTGGCGGAATCGGATTATAAACAGAAGTAAGGTCCGAAACCGCTGAACATGAACAACGCAATCCGGCGAATCACCTATGGAGTGGTAGCTGTGGTCCTGGGTGCATACATTGTCATCGCGCTCCGGGGGCCGCAGGGGATACCGGCGCTGCTGGAAAAGCGGCGCGAGATACGCGAGCTCGAAGAGCAGAACGCGAACCTGGCCAAACAGATCGCCGACGAGCAGGAACGGGTACGGAAGCTGAAGGAGAGCAAGTCGGCGCAGGAATCGGAAGTCCGCAAGGAATGGAACCTGCAGCGGCCGGGCGATGTGACGCTGATGCTGCCCGACCAGCCCGAAAAGGCGACGCAGCCCAGCGGGGCGCCGAAGCCGCAGTAGGTTTTCCGCGGAGTTTTGCCGGTGGCGCGGCCGGGCGACGGCGGGGCGTTGGCGCGGCGGCGGGTGGACGTAGTTTAGCTGATGGAGCCCAGAAGAACCGGCCCGCGGGCGCCGGTGGCGGAGGGCACGTTCGCGGGCCGGCCTTGCCAACGCTCATAGGCCAGCAGCGCAATGAGCAGGGCTTCCTTGGCGTCGACGTCGATGCCGTATTTCCGGCTGGCGACGATGGACTGGGGGACGAGTGCGGCCAGGCGCTCCATGAGGAAGCCGTTGTGGGCGCCGCCTCCGGACACGATGATCTCCGAGATGCCGGGGAAGGGTTCGAGGGCGAGGGCGATGGTGCGGGCGGTGAGTTCTGCGGCGGTGCGGAGATCGATGCCTGTGCGGAGGAACCCGGCCCCGTATTGTTCCCGGCCGGCGGTTTTGGGGGGCGGGCGGCGGTAGTAGGGATCGCGCAGGAGTTCTTCGAGCAGGGCGTGGTTGAGGGTACCGGCGCGGGCGCCGGCGCCGTCGGGGTCGAAGGGGGGCGCGAGGGCGTCCATCACCATGTTGCCGGGGCCGGTGTCGAAAGCGGTGATCTGGTGGAGGCCGGCGCCGGCGGGGATGACGGTGATGTTGGCGATGCCTCCGATGTTGAGAGCGGCGCGGCCGGCGGAGGGCGAGGCGAAGAGGCGGAAGTCGAGAAAGGGGACGAGCGGCGCGCCCTGGCCGCCGGCGGCGATATCGGCGGCGCGAAAGTTGGAGACGACGGGCACACCGGTGCGGACGCGGATCACGGCGGCTTCGCCGATTTGGAGCGTGGTGGCGATGGGGCGGCCGCAGACCTCGGCCGGGTCGCCCTGGTGATAAATGGTTTGACCGTGGGAGCCGATCAGGTCGAGCGAGGAAGGCGGGAGGCCGGCGCGGTCGAGGGCGGCGAGGAGAGCTTCGGCGAAGAGTTCGCCGAGCAGGGCGTTGAGACGGGCGACGGTGCTGGTGTGGGTGTCGGCGTTGGAGATGGAGAGAATGGCGCGCCGGACGTCATCTGGGTAGGGAATCGTGGTGTGCGCCAGCATGTCGAGGCGGGCGTCGCCGATTTCGGCGATGGCGACGTCGATGCCGTCGACGGAGGTGCCGCTCATGAGGCCGGCGACTCTCAACGGCGGCTCAGCTCCTGCTGCAGCTCGTGAAGAAGCTGAAGCGCTTCGATGGGGCGGAGCTCGTCGATGCGGAGCTGGCGGATGCGCTCGGCGATGTCGTGATGGACGGGTTCGAAGAGCTGGATCTGGATAGGCGCCGGGCGATGGGGGGCGAGCTCCTCCGTGACGGCGTCGCCGGTGCGCTCATGGAGCTTGAGAATCTCGCGCGCGCGTTCGATGACGGCGGCGGGGAGGCCGGCCAGGCGCGCCACCTCGATGCCGTAGCTGCGGTCGGCGTGGCCGGGCTCGACGCGGCGGAGGAACACAACATGGCCGCCGGTCTCCTTCACCGAGACGTGCAGATTGCGGACGCCCTCAAGTTGACCGGCAAGGCCGGTGAGCTCGTGGTAATGGGTGGCGAAGAGAGTGCGGGCGCGGATGCGGCGATGGATGAACTCGACTACCGACCAGGCGAGGGAGAGTCCGTCGTAGGTGGCGGTGCCGCGGCCGATCTCGTCGAGCACGATGAGGCTGTCGGCGGTGGCGGTGTTCAGGATGGCGGCGGTTTCGGTCATCTCGACCATGAACGTCGAGCGGCCGCGGGCGAGGTTGTCGGCGGCGCCGATGCGGGTGAAGACGCGGTCGATGACCGGCAGGAGGGCGTCATCGGCGGGAACGAAGGAGCCGGACTGGGCGAGGATGGCGATGAGGGCGGCCTGGCGAAGGTAGGTGGATTTGCCGCCCATGTTCGGGCCGGTGATGACGGCGATGAAGCCCGCGCCTTCCGGGGATGGGAGGGCGGGAGGTGTCAGGTGGAGGTCGTTGGGAATGAAGCGCTGAGCTTCGGCTTCGGCGAGGCGCTCGATGACCGGGTGGCGGCCGGCGGATATCGTCATTTCCCCGGAGGCGCTGAACCTGGGGCGGACATATTGAAACGCGGCGGCGGCGTGGGCAAGGGCGGCGGCGAGGTCGAGCTCGGCGATGGCGGCGGCGGAGGCGCGCAAGGGCGCGGCCTGGGAGGCGGCGAGGGTGCGAAGGCGCTGGAACTCTTCGCGTTCGATATCGAGGATGCGGCTTTCGGCTTCGAGGATTTTGACTTCCAGCTCCTTCAACTCCGGCGTGGTGAAGCGCTCGGCGTTGACCAGGGTTTGCTTGCGCTCGTAATCGGAGGGCACGAGCGGGAGGTTGGGCTTGGAGACCTCGATGTAATAGCCGAAGATGTTGTTGAAGCGGACCTTGAGGGACTGGATGCCGGTGCGGGCGCGCTCGCGGGTTTCGATCTGGGCGACGTATTGTTTGCTGTTGCGGCTGATGTCGCGGAGCTCGTCGAGCTGGGGGCAGTAGGCGTCGCGGATGGCGCCGCCGTCGGCGATGTTGACGGGGGCGGGGTCGGAGATGGCGGCGAGGATCGCGTCGCGCAGGGAGGCGTTTTCGTCGATTCGGGAATGGATGGCGGAAAGGCGCGCGGTCTCGAGGCCGGCGGAGTGTTTTTTCAGATCGGGCAGGACGGCGAGACTCTTGCCGAGTGCGAGCAGCTCGCGCGGGCCGGCGGCGCCGAGGGCGAGGCGCGCGATTAGACGCTCGATGTCGAGGATGCGGGACAGGAGAGTCCGGAGCTCGCTACGGGCGATGGTGGAGCGGCGGAGCTCGTCGACGGCGTCGAGACGCGACTCGATTTCTTCGAGAGAGAGACTGGGCCTCAAGAGGCGCTGGCGGAGCAGGCGTCCGCCCATGCCGGTGACGGTGTGATCGAGAATGTGGACCAGGGTCGATTCGCGGGACTCGCCGGCAAAGAGGGGCTCGAAGAGCTCGAGGTTGCGGACCGTGACGGCGTCAAGGATCATGGCCGACGATCGCTCGTAGTAGGAGGGCGGCTCGATGTGGTCGAGGGCGGAGCGCTGGGTGTCGCGGAGATAGTGGAGGATGGCGGCGCTGGCGGAGACGGCAAGGGGATGGCCGGCGAGGCCGCAGCCGTCGAGGGTGAGGAGGCGGAAGTGATCGCGGAGGGCGCGGGCGCCGTTCTCGGGGGAGAAAATCCAGTCGTCGAGCGTGGTGCGGAAGCCGGGGAGGCCGGGAGCGGCGGCGGATGCGAGCACTTCGCGGGCGCTGAGGTTTTCGAGCGCCGAGGCGGCATCGGAGGCGGCGAGCTCGGTGCAGCGGAACTCGCCGGTGGAAAGGTCGATGTGGGCGAGGCCGGCGCGGGGGCCATCGAAGGACACGGCGGCGAGGTAGTGATTCTCCTTGGAGCGGAGCAGCGGCGCCTCGGTGGTGGTGCCGGGGGTGACGATGCGGGTGATTTCGCGGCGGACGAGCTTGCGGGCGGCGCTGGGTTCCTCCATCTGATCGCAGATGGCGACGCGGTAGCCCTTCTGGATGAGGCGAGCGATGTAGCCTTCGGCCGCATGATACGGGACGCCGCACATGGGGATGGGCTGGCCCTTCTCTTTATTGCGCGCGGTGAGGGTGATCTCGAGCTCGCGGGCGGCCTGGACGGCGTCCTCGTAAAACAGCTCGTAGAAGTCGCCGAGGCGGAACATGAGCAGGGCGTTGGGGGCCTGCTGTTTGATGGAATGATACTGCCGCATGAGCGGCGTGGCGGCGTCGGACGACATCCGGGTCAGCCTCGGGAGGCACTCCGGCGGGCCGGGCGCCGCGCTCGGCCGCGCGCCGTCATGCGTAAAGGCCGCGGAGGCGGATGGCGGTGCCGACGCGATCGAGGGCGAGCATATAGGCGGCGGTGCGATTGTGCACGTTGTGCTTGTCGGCGTAGCTTACCACGTCGCGGAAGCTGTTCACCATAATTTCTTCGAGGCGGCTGTTGACCTGCTGCTCGTTCCAGAAGTAGCCCTGGCGGTCCTGGACCCATTCAAAATAAGACACGGTGACGCCGCCGGCGTTGGCGAGGATGTCGGGGATGACGAAGATGCCGTTGGCGGCGAGGATGCGGTCGGCTTCGAAGGTGGTCGGCCCATTGGCGCCTTCGCAAAGGATGCGGGCGCGGATGCGCGCGGCGTTGGCGGAGGTGATGACGTTTTCCTTGGCCGCGGGCAGCAGGACGTCGCACTCCATGAGGAGCGCCTCGTCCTTGTCCATGTCCTCGGCTCCCTCGAAGCCGAGGATGGAACCGGTTTCGCGGCGGTGCTTCATGAGGGCCTCGATGTCGAGCCCGGCTGCGTTGTAGACGGCTCCGTCGTACTCGATGATGCAGACGATGCGGAAACCGGCGCGGGACATGAGGCGGGCGGCCATTCCGCCGACGTTGCCGAAGCCCTGGATGACGACGCGGGCCGAGCCGGGCTCGAGGCCGAGGCGGCGGAGGGCCTGGAGGGTGACGATCATACAGCCGCGGCCTGTCGCCTCGGGGCGGCCGCGGGAGCCGCCGAGCTCGAGAGGCTTGCCGGTGACGACCGCGGTGTCGGTGTGCCGCATGTGCATCGAGTAGGTGTCCATGATCCAGGCCATGGTCTGCTCGTTGGTGTTCATGTCGGGGGCGGGGACGTCGCGCTCGGGTCCGATGAATTCGATGATTTCGGCGGTGTAGCGGCGGGTGATGCGCTCGAGCTCGGCCATCGAGAGCAGGCTGGGATCGCAGATGACGCCGCCCTTGGCGCCTCCGAAGGGGATGTTGACGACGGCGCACTTCCAGGTCATCCAGGCGGCGAGCGCGCGAACCTCATCGAGGGTGACGTCGGGGGCGAAACGGATGCCGCCTTTGGCCGGGCCGCGGGCAATGGAATGCTGTACGCGGTAGCCGGTGAAGACTTCGATTCTGCCGTCGTCGAGGAGCACCGGGATGTGGACGGTGAGCTCCTTGGCGGACGTGCGGAGGACTTTCTGCAGTCCCTCGTCGAGACCGAGCCGCGCGGCCGCCTCGTCAAACCGCGCGGCGGCGGAGATCCAGGGATTGGTTTCGTTACTGACGACGGACGTGGTCGCTTCAGCGATCATAAGGCGTGTCGGGAACCTCCAGCCTCATTGTAATGGGTTAGCGGGCGTCTGGAAACGGGGCGGCGGGCGCTTGCGAGCGGAGGGGCGGGTTCCGGGAATCGATGCGGTAGTCGGAGGAGTCGATGACCACTTCGGTACGCCCGAACCAGAGCGAGTCGGAATTGGCGTGATTGAACTGCGGGAGCCAGAAGCCGTCGAGCCTCTCGTATTGCTGTACGGCGTGTGTATCGCGGATGAGGACGGAGGGATTCTCAGCGGGCTGGACTTCGACTCGGGCGATGGCGAAGTCGGCGGCATCGACCCAGACGCGGCCGCGGATGAGGAAGCGGTTGCGCTGCCTGGGGGTCGCTTCGAGCAGGAAGGCGGGGCGTCCGTCGAGCGTCTGGCGGCCGAGAAAGGCGAAGCTATAGTTGGTGCGATTGATGCGCGTCCAGCGGCGCACGTGGTCCTGGCTGGACTCCTCCTCGGCGCGGATCATGCGCTCAAGGACTTTCTTGCGGATTACGGCCGGGCCCTTGCCGTCCAAAAGCTCGAAGGTTTTCTTGCCCGGGGCGTTGTAGGTCATGCGGGCGGTCAACTCGGCCGAGACATGGAAGCGGCGGTTTTGCAGCGTGTAATGGCGAAGGCAGGTGTATGAGGAAAGGCCGGCGCGGCGGGCGCTGTCGCGCTGTTCCATTTGATCGAGAATGCGGTTGAGAGAGGGCGGGGCGGCCGGGGAGGATTCGGTGGAGGCCGGCGGGGCGGCCAGGGGCAGCAGGAGGAGCAGTGCCGCGAAGGCTGCGCTCATGGAGTTTTGATCGGCAATGCCGAAGCGAGGGCGGTGTCGAGCCGGTAGGAGGCGAGATTGCGGGAGCGGTGGTAGCGCCTGCGGCAATAGCTGACGGCCCAGCGGGAGGCCTCGAAGGTGCGCCAGACGAAGTTGTCGCGCAGTACGTCGCTGCGCAAGGTGAGGACCTCGCGGCGGGCGAGGCGCTGGAGAGTGGAACCGTGGGCCAGGAGGGCGATGGAAGGCGAGGAGGAATCAACGGACAGGCGGGGCTCGGGACAGTCGTTCATGGCGAGAACGACGATGCGGGAATCGGTGGTCATGGCATCGCCGGTGGCGTTTTGGGAAACGCGCGGGAGGTCGGGCCTCGGGACCCAGTCCAGGAGTCCGGCGCAGGAGGTGAATGCAAGATCGTAGGCGACCTTTTCGCGCTCCTGGTCGACGTCGGAGGCGATCTGGTGGGTGAGCCTGCTGCCCGGGCGGAAATAGGCGAAATCAATGTCGCGGGTGGCGGCGCCGGCCCAGACCTGGCGGCCGTTCCAGGTGGCGGACTGCTTCCAGATACGGATGTGGTGGCGCTTAGCGACGTCGTTGAGGCCCTTCTGCCAGGACATATCGGCTTCGGCGTCGTTGACCAGGAGCGGGGACATCGGGGCGGCATCATAGCCGTGCTCTTCGGCGGCGGCGCGGATGAAGCGGATGCGGCGGCGGAAGTTGGCCGCTTTGGCTTCGGTCCAGCCGGCTGAGCGGAAGGCGGCTTCGATCTGCTCGCGGGAACCGATGAAGAGAACATTGGTGAGGTCGGAGGGGCGCATCGACTCGGGCATGTAGGCTCGGCGGGGCACGTTGAGGGCGAGTTCGCGGAGGCTCCGGCGCTCGGGCTCGGCCAAGTCGGGCGCCGGTGGGCTCTGGCCCTGGGGGGCGACGAAGACGGGCGAAGTGGTGTTTAAGGTGAGCTCGGCGCCGGCAGGGTAGTAGATTTCGGGCTCGGGGAGCTGAACGATGAGCGATTTGAGGGCCCACTCGGCGAGCTCGGCGTGGATGTCCCATGCCATGGCCATGCGGAGATAGCCGCTGACGCGGAAACAGATGCTGCCGGTGGCGCGGACGCCGTGGATGCGGCCGCCGGACTCGACGCGCTCGCGGCTATTGTCGACCTCGGCGACGCGGGTGGCGACAGGAAGGGCCGCGCCGCCGGGCAGCGTAACGCGGTTGAAGTTGAGATCGAGCGATGCGGTCTCGTGGCGGAATCCGAGCCCAACGCGGGCGACGGAGCGGACAACGCCTGACACGGTGGTGCCCATGGGGAGGACGACGTCGTTGTTGACGACTACCGGTGCGATGAGAACGGCGTTCACGGGCATGCCGGGCTTGCCGGCGTAGGAGCCGATGGGAGCGGTGAGGCGGACGTGAAACTCGGTGCCGGCCGGCACTTCGCGAGAGGCCAGCAGACGCGTGACCATCACGAGCCAGAGTAGGGAGCCCATCAGTCGGGGATACCTCCGAGGACGGCCGAGGCGTCCAGGACGGGGGAGTCGGCCAGGGCCAGGCCGGCGGCGTAAGTGTGGTGGAGGCGTTCGAAGACGCCGTCCCAGCCCCGGCGGCAGGCCTCATCGCGAGCCGCGGCTCCCATGCAGAGGCGCAGATCGGGGTCGCTCATGAGGGCCAGCAGGCCGCGGGCGAATTCTTCGGGCGAAGCGGCCTGGAATCCGTTGACACCGTCGCGGACATCGACGCGGCGCGCCGGTTCGGGCAAAGCGAGAACGGGAACTCCGGCGGCCATGGCTTCGAGCAGAACGAGCCCGAAGGTGTCGGTGCGGGAGGGGAAGACGAAGGCATCGAAGGAGGCGTAGGCATCGGCCAGGGCCTCGCCGCGGAGGATTCCGGGGGTTTCCGAGAAACGGACATGGGAGCGCAGCCAGGCCCTTTCGCTGCCGTCGCCGACGAGCACGAAGCGGAAATTGGAGGCGCCGGCGGCGACCAGTTGCTGCTCAATGGCGGCGAAACAGCGGACGCTTTTTTCCGGAGTCAAGCGGCCGACGTAACCGATGCGGAACACTCCGTCGCCGGGCTTGCGGCGGGAGGGGGAGAACAGGCCGGTGTCGACGCCGTGCTCCATCAGGAACGCGGGCCGGCCGGTACGGCGCTCGAGCATGGCGGCGGAGGCCTCGTTCGGGCTGAGCACAAAGCGCGCCAGCCGGTAGAAGCGGGTGAGCGCTTCGAGGCTGAGAGACTCGGCGGCGCCGGCGACGCGGCGGCGCCACCAGGAGGGGGCACGGCAGAGCCACTCGTCGATACGGAGACCGGCGTATTCGTGGAGGTTGGTGTGCCAGGAAGCCACCAGCGGCACGCCGAGCGAGTGGGCGACCCAGAAGCCGAGGACGCCGACGTCGCCGGGGCCGGTGATGTGGATCAGGTGGGGGGCGAAGGCGGCGAGCTTCCGCGTCACCCAGGCCTTGTGCCGGCACAGGAGGGGGTCGCAATCGAGGCCATGGTCGAGCGGAAACGACGCCCAGCCTCGTCCGAGGGTGATGGCGCCGGCATTGCCTTTGACGCTGGAGGACGTATCGCGGCCGCCTTGAACACAGAAAAAGGGAAGGTCGCGGCGCTGGGCAAAGCGGACGTACTCGCGGCTGAGCGTGGCGACGCCGTTGGTCTCCTCGAAGGAATCAGTAAAAAGGGCAACGCGCAGAGAGGGCGTCAATCGGAGTCCTCGGAACGGTTTTGGCAAAAGCGGCGCGGGCAGCGGAAAGCGAGGGGCGCAGAAACTGCCTGTCCCCCGTCAGGTTTAGCTATCCGCGAAAAGTCGCTACGCAAACCCCCGGATTCTATCATGTTCAGCGGTGAAATAGCAGCGCGGGACGCAGAAATATTCGGGATGAGCAGGCGCGGCGGCGGTGGGCTTGCGTCCGGACGGGAACCTCCGGACGCTACGATGCCCGCGGGGCGGGCGGTGGCGCAGGCGCGCGCGATGGGCTCCAGAGCGGGGGCGGGCGCGGGCAGGCGGCTGTTCACCTTCATCATCATTTGCTTCCGGCTTAGAGGGCTCATCGGTCAGCAGCGCGCATAAATTTAGTGCCCGAATATGGCTCATCAATCTCGTGAAACACTTGTAACATTCCAGGGGATTTTGTTTGAAGGGCGGTGGGGCGGAAGGCGCGGACGCGGCAGGACAAAGCCGGGCTGCGGGTGGGTGGGAAACGGCGAAAGGAAACGGAGGCCGCGCGGTCCGGGCGGAGCGCTGAGCCTGCGGCCGGCGAGCCGGGAAACGCGCCCGGCGTGGCGGGCAATGGACCGGATGAGGAGACCGGGAGCATAAACACCTAGAGACGTGGCCGGCGCGGGGACGGATACCGGGGATCCCAACATTCTTCCGGACTCCCGCCATTGCGGATCGAAGATGAGGAGGTTGGGAGGGAGCCGAGTGCGCCGGGGCCGGAGCGATGCGCGAGGGCGCCGAGGGCGCGGGCGGGCGGAGGCACGGGTAAGATCGTAGGTTCGCCCGGTGGAAGAGCGACGAGCCGGGAACAAGCTCATGAATCCGATACAAGCGGTGGACAGGGAGACGCGGACGGTGCTGCTGGAAGCGCTGGCGCCGGGCATCCGGCAGACGCACGAGTTGCCGGTGGAGGAAGCGCGGGCTTATTTCGCGGCCCGGATGACGGCGGCGCCGGCGGGGCTGCCGGCCGAAATCGAAGACCACGTCATTGACGGAGGGGCGGCGGGAGCGGTGCCGATCCGGATTGTGCGGCCGCCAGATTTGAGCATGCCGGCGCCGGCGGTGCTTTATTTGCACGGCGGGGGTTGGGTGTTGGGCGGAAAGGAGACGCACGACCGATTCAGCCGGGAACTGGCCCAGCGCTGCGGGGCGGCGGTTGTGTTTGTCGACTACAGTCTGTCGCCGGAGGCGCGTTTTCCGGTGGCGCTCGAGCAGGCGTACGCGGCGGCGCAGCATGTGGCGGAGCGCGGCGGGGAGTGGGGGCTGGACGGCGCTGGGCTGGGGGTGATCGGCGACAGCGCGGGAGGAAACCTGGCGGCGGCGCTGGCGTTATTGGCGCGGCGGCGCGGGGGACCGGCGCTCGCGCACCAGACGCTGATCTGTCCGGTGATGGAGGCGGACTTCGAGACTCCTTCCTACCGGCAGTTCTCGCGCGGATATCTGCTGAGCCGGGAGGGGATGCAATGGTTCTGGGACCACTACGCGCCGGATGAGACGGCGCGGAGGCTGCCGGAAGCGGCGCCGCTGAGAGCGGCGATCGAGGAGATGCGGGATCTGCCTCCGGCGCTGGTGATCACGGCGGAGCTGGACGTACTGAGGGACGAGGGCGAGGCGTATGCGCGTAAGCTGATGCAGGCGGGGGTAGCGGTGACGGCGATGCGCTACCTGGGCACGGTGCACAACTTTGTGGTGGCGCCGGTGCTCTGCGAAAGCGCGACGGCGAAATCGGCGATGGCGATGCTGGGAGCCTGGCACCGGTCGGCGCGGGCGTGAAATGGAGCGGGCGTGGCGAACGATACAATCAACGTTATGCTCAGGACCGCGTGGCTTGCACTGCTCATGTGGACTCCGATGATGGCGGGGACGCTTCCCTTCGATGCGGGCGCTCTGATGAAGATCGCACGCGTCAGCGACCCGCAGATATCACCGGACGGCAAGCTGGTGGCGTTCGTGGCGCAGACGGTGGACTTCGCAGGCAACACGAGACCGGAGCAGATTTACGTGGTGCCAGCCGGCGGCGGAACGCCGCGTCAGATCACGACGGAGGGGAGCACGAACCAGCGGCCGCGCTGGTCGCCCGACTCCCAGCTTATGGCGTTCACGTCGAACCGGAGCGGGACGGCGCAGGTATGGGTGATGAAGCCGGACGGCACGGCGGCGCGGCAGGTGACGCGGCTGGCGACGGAGGCGGCGGGAGTGGTGTTTTCGCCCGACGGCAAGAAGCTGCTGTTCACCAGTGCCGTGTATCCGGACTGTCCGGACGATGCCTGCAACGAGAAACGGCTGGAGGCGGAGAAGGCAAACAAGGTGAAAGCGCGCAGCTACACGGAGCTGCTGTACCGGCACTGGACCGAGTGGCAGGGGGCGCGGCGGTCGCACCTGCTGGCGGTCAATCTGGACGGGACGGGGATCAAGGACCTGACGCCGGGCAACCGCGATGTACCTCCTTTTTCCCTCGGCGGGATGGATGGCTACGCGGTGTCGCCGGATTCGGCCGAGGTCTGCTACATGATGAACGCCGATCCGGCGCCGGCGACGAGCACGAACTCGGACCTGTTCACGGTGCCGACGGCGGGGGGCGAGGCGAAGAAGATCAGCGTGAGTCCGGGCGCCGACGCGTCGCCCCTGTACTCGCCGGACGGGAAATGGATCGCCTTCCGCAGCCAGGAGCGGGCCGGATATGAGAGCGACCGGTGGCGGCTGATGGTGCTGGAGCGGGCGACGGGTACGATTCACGAGCTGAGCGACACGCTGGACCGGCCGGTGGAGGGCTTCGCCTGGGCTCCGGACAGCGGACGGATTTTTTTCACCTCCGAGGATCGCGGGCGGCGGGCGATCCGGATCATCGCGGTGACGGGAGGAGGGGCGCAGGTGATCGCCAGCGGGCGGGGGAGCATCAGCGACGTACAGCTTTCCTCCGACGGAAAGACGATGATCTACAGCGAGCAGAGCGGGTCGAGCCCGGCGGAGATTTATCGGGTTTCCTCGGCCGGCGGGGCGCCGGAGCCGCTGACGCGGCTGAACAGCGAACTGCTGGGCCAGTACTCACTGGCACCATACGAGGAGTTCTGGGTGGATGCGGCGGACGGAGCTAAAATCCACAGTTTCCTGTTGAAGCCGCCGGGCTACGACGCGTCGAAAAAATATCCGGTGGTTTTTCTGATTCACGGCGGACCGGAGGATGCCTGGGGCGAGGAGTGGAGCTATCGCTGGAACGCGCAAGTGTTCGCCGGCGCGGGCTATGTGGTGGTGATGCCGAACCCGCGCGGGTCAAGCGGATATGGGCAGAAGTTCACCGAGGACATTGGCGCGGACTGGGGCGGGAAGGCGTACGACGACATCATGGCGGTGGCCGATCACGTGGCGCAGCTCGCCTACGTGGACGGGGGCCGGATGGCGGCGGCGGGGGGCTCCTACGGCGGGTACATGATCGATTGGATGCTCGGGCACACGCAACGCTTCCGGGCGCTGGTTTCGCATGCCGGGGTCTACGATCTGCGCAGCATGGCGGGGGCGACGGAGGAGCTGTGGTTTCCGATCTGGGAGTTTCACGGGATGCCGTGGGACAGCGCGGAGATTTACGAGAAATGGTCGCCGAGCAATTTCGTGAAGAACTTCAAGACGCCGACGCTGGTGATCACCGGAGAGCTGGATTTCCGGGTGCCCTACACGCAAAGCCTGCAGTTATTCACAGCGCTGAAGATGCAGGGCGTGCCGGCGAAGCTGGTGGTGTTTCCGGACGAAGGGCACTGGGTGTTGAAGCCGCAGAACTCGGCTTACTGGTACCAGACGGTGCTCGATTGGCTGGGAGAGTGGACGCGGAGCGCGCCGCCCAAGCCTGCGAATTGAGAATGGGGGCGGGTTAGTGGCCGAGGGCGACGAGAACGCGCTCGGTGATCTCTTCGATCATGGCGGGAAGGGCGGCGTCGAGGGCGAGCGTGATGGCGGCGCGGACGCGTTCGGGGTCGGGCGGAGGGGGTTGAGGCGGAGGAGCCTGGGCGGGCTCCGGGACGGGCGCCTGGGCGGCGATAACGTCGGCGAAGAGGCCGCGCGCCAGTTGCGCCTCGGCCAGGAGGGGCTGGATGGCGGCCATGACGGCGGAGGCTTCGAAGGGCTTCTTGAGGATGGCGTCGCAGCCGGCGCGGCGGGCCTCGTCTTCATCGAAGGGCTCGAGGAGGCCGGCGGTCAGGACGACGCGGGCATGGCGGTAGCGGGGATCGGTTTTGACGCGCCGGCAGATGTCGAAGCCGGATTGTCCGGGCAGGAAGACGTCGGCCAGGATGAGGTCGGGATCGACATCGGCGAGGCGAACGAGGGCGGTTTCGCCGTCGGTGACGCTGACCACTTCGAAACCTTCCTCGCGGAGAATGCGCTCGCCCATGCGCTGGGCGTGGGGGCTGTCGTCGGCCAGCAGGATCCGGGCCATTAATTGGACTTGGGCGCCGGCGCCGCGGCTGGAGTGGCGGCAGCGGCCTGGGACTGCTCCTGAGCGGCTTTCTTGCTCTTCTTGTTTTTCTTTTTAGCCTTGGCAGGCACCATGGGATGGTTGACCGGGAGGGGCTCGTTGGCCTGGGCCGCCGGCGCGGTCTGCGCGGATTGCGGAGCTTCTCCGGCCTGGGCGGAGTTGCCGGTGGAGGCGGGCTTGGCGGCTGCGGGGGCTGCGGGATCGGCGGCAGCAGCCGGATGGCCGCCCATACGGGCATCGGGCTTGGTATCGAGGGCGGAATTGGGTCCCACCTGGGAGACGGTGACGTCGCCGCTGAAGCCGCCGGCGGCTCCGGCCGGGAGCGGAACGCTGGCCGGGACGGTGGGCTGGACGGTGGTCATGGAGGGCGCGCCTGTCTGGGAGGCGTGCGTGACATCGGGCGTGGTACTCATGAAGCCCAGAGTCTTCTGCATCAGGCTGAGGCGGACGGGATGCTCCTCGTTATATTGCATGCGGGCGAGGGCGGCGGGATCGGCCTGGGGCACGGGCAGCTCGAGGTCCTTCAGCTTTCCCTTGGCCTCGTCGGCGTAGGAGCTGAGCGGGTATTCCTTGACGATGCGGCTGTAGGCGTCGCCAGCCTTGTTGCGGAAGCGGGTGCCCATTCTCGAGTAGGCGTCGCCGAGCAGCCAGAGCGCCTCGTCGGCTTTGCTATAGAGCGGATACTGGTCGACCAGGCGGGTGAAGCGATTGGCGGCGGCCGGGTTGCTGCCCTTCTTGTAATAAAAGAAGCCGGTGCGGAACTCGCCTTCGGCGATGGCTTCCTGAATGTTGCGCAGGCGCTGCTCGGCGTCCTTGGCGTAGTGGCTGTTGGGGAACTGGATGAGAAGCTGCCGGCACTCGTCCTCGGCGCGGAGCTCCTGCTGGGGATCGCGGTCGGGTTTTTCCATCTGCTTGTAGTGGATCATGCAGACGCGGTTCTGGGCCTCGGCCGACTCCTCCATCGTCGGGTAGAAAAGAATGAAGTCCTTGTACTCGGCCTCGGCCTGGGAGAGGCCGTGGGCGCCGCCTTCGCGAAACCAACTGTCGGCGATGGCGAGCTTCGACTTGGCGAGGTATTCGCTTTGATCGTAGGTGTTGATCAAAGTGTTGAGGGTGATGCGGGCCACCTCGTACCGGCCGTGTTCGATGTCGTCGATCGCCTTATCAAACAGCACCTTGTCGGGCTGCTTGGAGTCGTTGGCGATAGGATGCTCGTACTTCTTGCGGCGGAAGCTGCAGGAGACGGCGAGGCCGGCCACCAGGGTGAGGGCGACCAGTTTCAGGACAAAGTTTCGAGAAAAGACCATAGTTCCACTTCTAGGTACCGACCAATCATTAAAACAGAAACGGGGGCTCACAGTCGAACTCCGGCGGCGTCGAGGGCTACTTGTTTCAGGCCGCGGTAAGCGGCGCCGGGATCGGCGCTGTGAAAAATCGACGACCCTGCGACCAGCCAGTCACAGCCGGCGGCGACGATTTCGGCGATGTTGTCCCGGCTGACGCCGCCGTCGATTTCGATCAGGAAATTCAAATTTGACTCGATTCTCCGGCGATTCAGCGCGCTGAGCTTGTGGAGCGAGTGGGGGATGAACTCCTGGCCGCCGAAACCGGGATTGACGCTCATGATGAGCACGTGATGAACCAGATCGAGGACGTCCTCGATCATGGCGAGCGGCGTTGCGGGATTCAGGACAACTCCGGGCAGGGCTCCCTCGGAGCGGATCAGGCGGAGCGTGCGGTCGAGGTGGGGGCAAACTTCCTGGTGGACGAGGATGTGATCGGCGCCGGCCTGGATGAAGGCGGGAGCGAAGTCGTCCGGGTTGGTGATCATGAGGTGGACGTCGAGGCGGGCGCGGGTGATCTTGCGGATGGACTGGACCACGGGAGGGCCAAGGCTAAGGTTGGGAACGAAGTGGCCGTCCATGACGTCGACGTGGATGATCGAAGCGCCACCGGCTTCCACGCTGGAGATCTGTTCGCCAAGGCGCGCAAAGTCGGCTGCCAGAATCGAAGGAAGGATCTCGATCATAGAGGGCATCAGGGCCGGGCGTTCCAGGAAAAGGGAGACGAGCCGGGAGCCGGCGCCGTCCTCCTTCCGTATTATCGCAGAAGCGTTCGGGGCCGCGCCAGCGAACGGGCGTCCGGGGGAAGCCTAAGTGTCAAGCAGGGCGGCGAAGAAGCCGTCGCCGGGATCGCGGCCGGGGAGGCGGAGGGAGGTCCGCCACGGGCCGGGGAAGGCGGCGATGACCTGTTCGTTCTCCTCCGGTTCGAGCGAACAAGTGGAATAGAGGAGGCGGCCGCCGGGCTTGAGCAGGGGGATGGCGTTGGCGAGGATGGCTCGCTGGCGGGATTGGAAGGCAGGCAGATCAGCGGGTGAGAGGCGCCACTTGATTTCGGGATTGCGGTCCAGGGTTCCGGTGCCCGAGCAGGGCGCATCGACGAGGATGCGGTCGAAGCGGGCAGCCAGGGGAAGCGGGAGCGTGGCGTCGGCGACGAGGCGGGCGCAGGGCAGGCCGGCGAGAGCGGCGAGGCGGCGGGGATTGATGTCGCAGGCCACGGCGCGGGCGCCGCGCTCGATCGCCTGGGCGGTTTTATTACCGGGGGCGGCGCAGACGTCAAGGAACGTTTGGCCGGGCTCGATCTCGAGTAGGGGGATGAGGGATTGGGAGCCGAGGTCCTGAATGCGGCCGGTGGAGGCGACGGAGGTGACCGGGGTCTGAAGGAAGGCTTCGGCGATGGCGGTGGTGGCGGGGGCGCCGTACTGGGCCGACCAGCGATCAAGAAGCCAGGCGGGGCAGGAGAGGGTGGTGGGGCGGTCGGGAAAGGGAGCGCCGGTGCGGCGGGTGCGGCGGAGGATGGCGTTGACCAGCCCGGCGGCCGAGGCCTGGCCGGCGCGGCGCACCAGTTCGACGCTCTCGCTGACGGCGGCGTGAGCGGGAATGCGGTCGAGAAAGCAGATCTGATAGACGCCCATGCGCAATGCGGCGCGGACTTCCGGAGTGGCTTTGAGCTTGGGGTTGCGGAGGGAGATGAGAAAGTCGAGCTGGGCCTGGCGGCGGAGACAGCCGAAGACGATTTCGGCGGCGAGGCCGGCGTCGCGTGAGTCCAGTCCGCGGCTCAACGAGTCGAGCAGGTCGGAGGCGAAAGCGCCGCCGGCGGTGCGGACCAGGGTGGTGAAGGCGACGCGGCGGGCCGGCGATATGGAGCCGTGGGTCAATTCTCGGCGATCACCGGGTTGCGCAGCTCTCCCAGGCTCTGGATGGAGACCACCATGTCGTCGCCGGGGCGGAGATAGCGCGGAGGTTTGCGGGCGAAGCCGACGCCGGAGGGCGTTCCGGTGGAAACGATGTCGCCGGGCTCGAGCGTGAAGACGCTGGAGAGGAACTCGATGAGCTCGGGGATCTTGAAGATCAATTCGCGGGTGTTGGAGCTCTGCAGCGTCTCGGTGGCGCCGCCGGCGGCGGTGATGCGAAGGCTGATGTCGAGGGCATGGGGATCGGACACTTCGTTGGCGGTGACGATGGCGGGCCCGAGCGGCGCGAAGGTGTCGAAGGTTTTGCCCATCAGCCACTGCGACGTGGCCATCTGGATGTCGCGGGCGCTGACGTCGTTGACGATGGTGTAGCCGAAGACGTGGTCGCGCCAGTGGGCGGCGGTGATGTGCCGTCCGCCTTTGCCGATCACGAACGCCATTTCGGCCTCGTAGTCGGGGCGCTCGGAATTGCGGGGCAGGATGACGGCGGCGCCGGGGCCGATGACGGAGGTGGCGAATTTGTTAAAGATGGTGGGAATTTTCGGGATCTCGAGGCCGCTCTCGATGGCGTGGTCGCGATAATTGAGGCCGACGCAGATGAATTTCCGGGGGCGGGGAATAGGCGCCAGCAGGCGGACCGAAGCCAGCGGCACTGTGGCGGCATCGGGCGCGAAGACGCGCTGTTCGATGAGGGGCCGGGCCTGGTCCCAACGCTCAATGAGATCGAGCATGGAGGAGAAGCCGAGGCCGGCCAGACCGGCGACGGACTGCTGGAGCAGCACGCCGGGCTCGGGGGAGCGGCCATTTTGCTGGAAGGTGACGAGACGCATGGATGAAAGAATGTCTCCGTGTCGCGGGATGAAATCTGGAGCGCCGAAGCGGCGACGGCCTGGCGGCGCCTTCGAATTATTTCACAGATCGCAGCGGGGCGCCAGCGCCGGGGACGGGAAGAAGCAGGTGGGGAAGGGGCGCTTGTATAGATTTGAAAAAAATAGGGTTACGCGACTTTTTGGACTTTTCCGCTTTTAATGCAGGAGGTGCAGACGCGGATCTTTTTGTGAGCTCCGCCGACGATGGCCCGGACGCGCTGCAGGTTGACGTCCCAGCGGCGGTTGCTGACGTTGTGGGCGTGGCTCACACGGTGGCCGAACTGGGGGCCGCGTCCGCACACTTCACAGGTTTTCGCCATTTCTCTGTAGATCTCCTAGCAAATATTGGAATCTATAGTGTAACAAGGGGCTGGACGGGCCGCAACCGGGGTGGGAAAGGTAACCAAGGACAGGCCGACAGCGCCCTTCTAGACGTACCGCTCCCTTCCGGTAGCCGGGTGGCGCCGCAAGCGCGCCAAGGGGTGCCGGCGCCTTCAATTGACAGCGAAACGAATCCGCATGACAAAAGTTCCCTTTGAGAAAGACTCCCGGCCGCGGCAAAAGTCCGGCTTCGGACCGGCCCTGCTGGCGCTGGCGGGAGCAGCGACGTTATTGACCGGGTGCGGCGCCGGCAGTCCGGGGCCGCGCATGGGGCGCGACCCGGACGTGGTGCCGGTGGCTGTGTCTTATGTGCAGCAGAAAGACGTGCCGGTGGAGATCCAGGTGATCGGCAACGTGCAGGCGTCCTCGAACGTGGCCGTGAAGGCGCAGGTGGCGGGACAAATCCTGAGCGTCGCCTTCGAGAGCGGGGCGTATGTGAAGAAGGGCGACCTGCTGTTTGAGATCGACCGGCGTCCGCTCGAGGCGCAGTTGCGCGAGGCGGAGGGGAACGTGGCCAAGAGCAAGGCGCAGATGGGGCAGGCGCAGGCCACGCTGCAACGGGACATGGCGCAGGCCAAGTACGCCAAAGAGCAGGCGGGGCGATACGCGAGTCTTTTCAAGGAAGGCATCGTATCCAAAGACCAGGCCGATCAATATGCCAGCAACGCCGACGCCACCGGGCAGGCTGTGAACGCGGACCTGGCGTCGATTGAAAGCGCGAAGGCGGACCTGGAAGCGCAGACGGCGACGGCCGAAAACATCCGGGTGCAGTTGGGCTACACGAAAATTTACTCGCCGATCGACGGGCGCACGGGCGACATTCTGATGCATGCGGGCAACGTGGTGGCGGTCAACGGGACGGACCTGACGACGATCAACCAGGTGCAGCCGATCGACGTGGCGTTTTCGGTGCCGGAGGCGCGGCTGGACGAAGTGAAGCGCTACATGGCGGCCGGCCGTCTGGTCGTCACCGCGGTGCCGCAGGATGTGACGGCGCAGCCGGAGAGCGGTGTGCTGTCGTTCATCGACAACACGGTGGATGTCACCACCGGCACCATCAAGCTGAAGGGCACGTTCCCGAACACCGATCACCGGTTGTGGCCAGGCCAGTTCGTGCGGGTGACGCTGCTGTTGACGACCCAGCCGCACGCGCTGGTAGTTCCGAACCAGGCGGTGCAGACGGGGCAGGACGGCTCATTCGTGTTCGTGGTGAAGCCGGATCAGAGCGTGGAGTCGCGGACAGTGCGGACGGGGGCGCGTGTGGGGCAGGAGTTGGTGATTGAGAGCGGGCTGCGGGCCGGGGAGACGGTGGTGACCGAGGGGCAGCTCCGGCTGGTGCCGGGGACGAAGGTGATCGTGCGGAACACAGATGGCGGAGGCCGGGCGGCGAAACTGGACGGGGGAGTGGGCTGAGAGTATGACCGGGAGCGGCAACTTCTCCGAGGTCTTCATCCGGCGGCCGATCGCCACCAGTCTGCTGATGCTGGGCATCGCGCTGTTCGGCCTTGTTGCGTATCGGGCGCTGCCGGTGAGCGACCTTCCGAACGTCGATTATCCGACGATTCAGGTGTCGGCGACGCTGCCCGGCGCGAGCCCGGAGACGATGTCGTCGGCGGTGGCCACGCCGCTGGAGCGGCAGTTCACCACGATCGCCGGGCTGGACTCGATGACGTCGACCAACGGCCTGGGCGCGACCTCGATCACGCTGCAGTTCGACTTGAGCCGCAAGATGGACGGAGCCGAGGTGGACGTGCAGACGGCGATCAGCGAAGCGACGCCGCTGCTGCCGCCGGGCATGCCGTCGCCGCCTTCGTTCTGGAAGGCGAACCCGGCCGAAGAGCCGGTGATCTTCTTGAGCATTACGTCGCCGACGCTGTCGCTGTATCAGCTCGATCAGTACGCCGAGATCTTTCTGGCGCAGCGGTTTTCGATGGTGAGCGGCGTGGCGCAGGTGATGGTGATGGGGACCCAGAAGTACGCGGTGCACGTTCAGGTGGACCCGAAGAAACTGGAGGCGCGGCAGATCGGGTTGAACGAAGTAAGCGCGGCGCTGCAGGGCTGGAACGTGAACCTGCCGGTGGGGGCGCTGACCGGACGGCAGACCACATACAACCTGCAGGCCAACGGGCAGTTGAACAACGCCGCACAGTTCCGGCCGCTGGTGGTGGCGTGGCGGCACGGCACGCCGATACGGTTGAGCGATCTGGCGAACGTGGTGGACGGCGTCGAGGACCCGCGAACGGCGTCGTGGCTGTACACGCACGCGGGCGGTCAACGGGCGATCAACCTGATGATTTTCCGCCAGCCCGGGAGCAACACGATCGAGGTGAACGACTCGATCCGTAAGCTGCTGCCGACGCTGCAGGCGCAGTTGCCGCCGTCGGTGAAGCTCGAGGTGCGCGGCGATCATTCGCGCGACATCCGGCTGGCGTTCAAGGACATGCAGTTCACCATGGCGGTGACGCTGGCGCTGGTGGTGATGGTGATTTTCCTGTTCCTGCGCAACGCTTCGGCGACGCTGATTCCGAGCCTGGCGCTTCCGTTCTCCATCATCGGCACGTTCACGGTGATGTACCTTCTCGATTTCAGTCTGGACACGCTGTCGATGATGGCGCTGATCCTGTCGATTGGATTCGTGGTGGACGATGCCATTGTGATGCTCGAAAACATCGTGCGTCACATGGAGCGGGGCGAGAGCCCGATTGAGGCGGCGCTGAAGGGCTCGCGCGAGATCTGGTCGACCATTTTGTCGATGACGATTTCACTGGCCGCGGTGTTCATTCCGGTGCTGTTTCTGGGCGGCATTCTGGGGCGCCTGTTCCGCGAGTTCGCGGTCACCATCTGCGTGGCGATTCTCATATCGGGATTTGTTTCGGTGACGCTGACGCCGATGCTTTGCAGCCGGCTGCTGAGGGTGAAAACGCTCAAGGAGCGGGCCTTGTCATACCCGTCGACGGAGCGCTTTTTCCAGGCCTTGCTGCGATGGTACGACCGCAGCTTGTGGTGGGTGCTGGCACACCGGCCGGTGATGGGCGTTACGTTTTTCGCTCTCCTGGCGGCTACCGGGTACCTCTATGTCAAAGTGCCGAAGGGCTTCCTGCCCGAGGGCGACAACGACCGGCTATCGGTGAGCACGGAAGCGATGCAGGGCGTATCGTTCGAACAGTTGTCCAAGTACCAGCAGAAAATCAACGACGTCATCAGCAAGGACCCGAACGTGGCCAGCATGATGGCCGGCGTGGGCGGTTCGATGTCCTCGGTGTGGGGCGGGTCGAACACCGGACGCGCGTGGGTGCAATTGGTGCCGCGCGCGGAACGGCGGTTGTCGGCGGCCGGGGTGCTCGAGGAACTGCGGCCGAAGGTGAGCCATTTTCCGGGCGTGAGGGTCTTCATGACCGTGCCGCCGGCGATGCACATCGGCGGCCACATGGGAAAGAGCTCGTTCGAGTTTACTGTGCAGGGGCCGGACACGGGCCAGCTCTATCGGGAAGCGAGCCATCTTCAGGCGCTGGTGGCGAAGCTGCCGATCGTCAACGACGTCACCAGCGACCTGCAGATGCGCAGTCCGCGGGTGAGGCTGGTGATTGACCGGGACAAGGCGGCGGTGCTGGGGCTGAACGCAACGGACATCGAATCGGCGTTGTACCAGGGCTACGGTCCGAGTTGGGCCTCGACGATTTATTCTCCGATCAGCCAGTACAAGGTGCTGCTCGAACTGCTGCCGCAATACCAGTCGTATCCGGACCTGCTGTCGACGATTTTCCTGAAGAATCCTGCGGGGGACATGATTCCGCTGGACGCGGTGGTGAACCGAGTGGTGGATGTGGGGCCGCAGACGATTAATCATTCCGGGCAGTTGCCGTCGGTGTCGATCTCGTTCAACCTCAAGCCCGGCGTGTCGCTGGGCGAGGCCGTGAAGCAGGTGGGGAGCTTGGCCAACCGGACGCTGCCGGCCAACCTGACCACGCACTTTATCGGTACAGCGCAGGTGTTTCAGAAGTCGCTCGAGAACCTGGGCCTGCTGCTGGTGATCGCGGTGGCGGTGGTTTACATTGTGCTGGGCGTGCTTTACGAGAGCTATATTCACCCGCTCACGATTCTGTCCGGGTTGCCGTCGGCGGGCTTCGGAGCGCTGCTGACGCTGATGGTCTTTCATGTGGAGATGACGATTTACGCTTTTGTCGGATTGATCATGCTGATCGGCATCGTGAAGAAGAACGCCATCATGCAGATCGATTTTGCGCTGGCGGTGGAGCGCAACGAAGGCAAGAGCGCGATCGAGGCGATACATGAGGGCTGCATGACGCGTTTCCGGCCGATTATGATGACCACGATGGCGGCGCTGCTGGGTGCGCTGCCGCTGGCGGCCGGGCTGGGCGCGGGTGGTGAAGCGCGGCGTCCGCTGGGGCTGACGGTGGCCGGCGGGTTGTTCTTCTCGCAATTGTTGACGCTGTATCTCACGCCGGTGGTTTACGTTTATATGGACGGCCTGATGGAGCGATGGTGGAGGCGGAGGGGACGGGAGTCTGCGCCGGCGGGCGCGGTGCCCGAGGTGGTGCAGTCATGAATTTTTCCGAGACTTTTATCCGGCGTCCTATCGCCACCAGCCTGCTGATGGCGGCCATCGCGTTGTTCGGGATGGTGGCCTACCGGTCGCTGCCGGTGAGCGACCTGCCGAACGTCGACCTGCCGACCTTGCAGGTGACGGCGAGTCTGCCGGGCGCCAGCCCCGACACGATGGCTTCGGCAGTGGCGACGCCGCTCGAGAATTCGTTTTCGCTGATCGCCGGCTTGAGCTCGATGACGTCCACCAATTCGCTGGGCTCGACGCAGATCACTCTCGAGTTCGATCTCAGCCGCAACCTGGATGGAGCCGCGGTGGATGTGCAGTCGGCCATCACGCAGGCGACTCGACTGCTTCCACAGGGAATGCCGACGCCGCCGACTTTCACCAAGGTGAATCCGGCCGACCAGCCGATACTGTATCTCGCGCTCACCTCGTCGAACCTGCCGTTGTGGAAGCTGGACGAATACGCCGAGACGAGAATCGCGCAGCGGATTTCGATGGTCACCGGCGTCGCGCAGGTGGAGGTGCTGGGCGCGCAGAAGTATGCGGTTCACGTTCAGATGGACCCGCACACGATGGCGTCGAGGCAGGTTGGAATCAACGAAGTGGAAGCGGCGCTGAAGAACTGGAACGTCAACCTGCCGACGGGCATTATCGACGGCCCGCAGCGTGCGTTTACGCTTCAGACCGACGGACAACTTACCAGCGCCGACGCGTATCGCTCGCTGGTGGTTGCCTATCGTAACGGCTCGCCGGTGCGGCTGGAGGAACTGGGCAAGATTATCGACAGCGTAGAGGACGACAAAACGGCGTCGTGGCTGTACGATCACCAGGGCGGGCGGCGGGCGATTGTGCTGGCGATCCAACGCCAGCCGGGCACGAATACGGTTTCGGTGACCGACGGCATCAAGAAGCTCCTGCCGCTGATCCAGAGCGAGATCCCACGCTCGGTCAGCATCCGCACTCTATACGACCGATCGGAGACGATTCGCGAATCCTATAACGACGTGCAGTTCACCATGGCGCTGACGCTGGGCCTGGTGGTGATGGTGATCTTCCTGTTTCTGCGTAACATTTCGGCCACCATCATTCCGAGTCTGGCGCTGCCGTTCTCGATCATCGGCACTTTCGCGGCGATGTATCTGCTGGACTATAGCCTCGACAATCTGTCGATGATGGCGTTGATATTGTCGATCGGCTTCGTGGTGGACGACGCCATCGTGATGCTCGAGAATATCGTCCGCCACATGGAGATGGGCGAGAAGCCGATGGAGGCCGCGCTGGCGGGTTCGCGCGAGATCGGATTCACCATCGTGTCGATGACGCTGTCGCTGGCGGCGGTGTTCATTCCGGTGCTGTTTCTCGGCGGCATTCTGGGACGCCTGTTCCGGGAATTCGCCGTCACAATCTGCGTGGCGATTTTGATTTCGGGCGTTGTTTCGGTGACGCTGACGCCGATGCTCTGCAGCCGGTTTTTGAAGTCGATTCACGAGGGGAACCACTCGCGGTTCTACCGCGCCACGGAGCGGTTCTTCGACGCCATGCTCCACTACTACGACCGGACGCTGGTGCTGGCGCTTCGCTACCGCGGATTCATGATGGCCACCTTCGTCGTGGTGCTGGTGCTGACTGTGGGGATGTTCATCAACATTCCGAAGGGCTTCATTCCGGAACAGGACACCGACCAGATCGCGGGCGTAACGGAAGCGGCTGAGGGGACCAGCTTCCAGCAGGTATCCGAGTACCAGAAGGCGATCGCCTCGATCATCCGGCAGGATCCGAACGTGGACGCGTTCGTGTCGAGCGTTGGGGGCACGGCCTCGTCGGCCCTGGGCGGCCAGAACTTCGGACAACTGGTAATCCACCTCAAGCCGCGATCGTCGCGCAAGATGCTGGTGGACGATGTGATGGCGGAGTTGCGGCCGAAATTGGCGGAGGTGCCGGGCATCCGCGTGTTTCTGGAAAATCCGCCCGTCATTCAGATCGGCGGGCTGGTGACTCCGTCCCAGTATCAGTTCACGCTGCTGTCTCCGGACAAGAAAGAACTCTACGCCGAGACCAAGAAGCTAACCGCGAAGCTGATCGGCCTCCCGGGGCTTCAGGACGTTACCAACAATGTGCAGAACGAGAGCCCGCAGGCCAACGTGGTGATGGACCGCGACAAGGCGGCGGCGATGCAGGTGAACGCGCAGTCGATCGAAAACGCGCTCTACGATGCGTTCGGGCCGCGCTGGGTGTCCACCATCTACGCGCCGATCAATGAATACCGTGTTCTGCTCGAGCTGCTGCCGCAGTATCAGGCCGACCCGAAGTCGCTTTCGCTGCTCTATTTCAAGGGAACCGGCGGGCAGTTGATTCCGCTTGACACGCTGGCGCACATCAAACTGGACATCGGTCCTCAGTCGGTGAGCCACTACGGACAGTTGCCTGCCACAACGATTTCCTTCAACCTGAAGCCCGGCTTCGCGCTGGGTGAGGCAACCGACGAGGTGAAACGCACAGCGGCGGAGACACTGCCGCAATCGATCAGCTCGACGTTCCAGGGCGCGGCTCAGGCGTTTGAAGGATCGCTGGGCAATTTGTGGATCCTGCTGGTGATCGCCATCCTGGTGGTCTACATCGTTCTGGGCATCCTGTACGAGAGCTACATCCACCCGCTTACGATTCTGTCGGGCCTGCCTTCGGCCGGCTTCGGCGCCCTGGTGACGCTGTACCTGTTCCACCTGGACCTGAACATCTACGCGTTCGTCGGCTTGATCATGCTGATCGGCATCGTGAAGAAGAACGCGATCATGCAGATCGACTTCGCTCTGGAAGCCGAACGAGGCGGCATGACGCCCCGGGAAGCCATCTACCAGGGCTGTCTCATCCGCTTCCGGCCGATCATGATGACCACCATGGCGGCGCTGCTGGGCGCGGTGCCGATCGCGTTGGGCTGGGGAGCGGGCGGCGAGGCTCGCCAGCCGCTGGGGCTGGTGGTAGTGGGCGGACTGCTGTTCTCCCAGCTTGTGACGCTCTATCTGACGCC
>DAIDHC010000113.1 GCA_027452065.1 Bryobacterales bacterium | reverse complement strand
TGCGTGCACTTCTGGCTGTAGGCCACGTATGCGTCGTCCCCCGTCCGCACCAGGATGCACTGCTCGCCGGGCTTGGGATACTGAAACAGCTTCACGCCGCCCACCGGAATCTCGCCCGCCCGCGCGACGACGCTCGGTGCGTACGCCGGCGGCTTCCGAACCCAGCTCCGGACGAGAATCCAAAGGTTGCCCGCGAACATCCCCAGGCTGCCCAGCGTCAGAAATTTTGCCAGTTGCCGCCGGCTCACATAGCGCTCATGCGCTCGCGAAATGGAAAATTCGTCCCGCCACAGCGGCTCGGTCCCGGCCGCGGCCGGCTTCGATTCCTCAGGCATAGGGCTTCTCCCAAATGTATTCCGTTATGTCGAGCGTCACCGCATCCGTCCCCGGCGGAGTCATCATGTACACCTGTGTCGTGATGGTCTGGTTGCCGAAGTGAAACACGTTCGACGGCTTTTCGCGGCGCTGCTCGATCTCCTCTTTCCGGACGTAGGCCAGCGCCTGGCTCGGGCACACCGTCGCGCACATCGGCCGCTTGCCGATCGACGTCCGGTCGTAACACATGTCGCACTTCATCATCAGCTCGTATTCCGGAACCAGCTTCGGAATTCCGAAAGGACATGCCAGCACGCAGTTCGAGCACCCGATGCAGCGCGGCTTCAGCGCCGACATCACGACACCGTCCTCTCCCTTCTTGATGGCGTCGGCCGGGCAGACTTGCGCGCACGTCGGGTCCTCGCAGTGCCAGCACACGAATGCCGCCGTTTCGATGCTTTCCTCTCTGTCGATGAAGTCGAAATTGATCATCGAGCGGCCCCGATGCGTATCGCATTCCTCGCATGCCTTCACGCAGGACTGGCAGCCGATGCACCGCGATGGATCGACATAGAACTCGTACCCGTACATTACTTGCCCGCCTCCGCCGATTTGCGAATGCGGCACGCCGATACCTTGAATTCCGGGATCTTGCTCCGCGGGTCCAGCGTCCTGTGCGTCAGCAGATTCGCGCTCTGCTTGTCGGGCCAGTGATAAGGGATAAAAACAGTATCGGGCCGGATTGTTTTCACCACGCTCGCCCGCAGCGTCATCTCCGCGCGCCGCGAAACGATCGTCACCCAGTCCTTGTCCACGATGCCGTGCTGCTCCGCCAGCCGGGGATGGATCTCCACGCGCGGCTCCGGGTAAATATCCACCAGCCCGCCGATCCTTCGCGTCTGCGTCCCCGACAGGTACTGGCTCACCACCCGCCCCGTGGTCAGATACAAAGGAAACTCCTCGCTCACCGGGTCTCCGCTCTCCCGCCACGCCGCCACCTGGAAACGGCATTTCCCGTCCGGATAAAACGAAACCCCGTCCTTCAACAGGTCCGGAGTGCCCGGATGATCCAGGCTCGGGCACGGCCAGAACACTCCCATCTGCTGGTCGAGCTTCTCGTACGTAATCCCGTAGTAGTCGGCGTGCCCTCCGCGCGAAGCCACCCGCAGTTCCTCGAAAATTTCCCGCGGGTTCGTGTACGGGAAGAACCGCCCCTTGCCCAGCCTCCGCGCCAGATCGCAAACAATATCCGAATCCCGGCGCGCGTTACCCGGCGCCTCCGTCGCCTGCTGGATGTGAATCACGCGCCCTTCCGTATTGCACGTGACGCCCTCCTCTTCCTCCTGCAGGCTGCCCGCCAGCACGACGTCCGCGTACCGCGCCGTCTCCGACAGGAAAAAGTCGGTCACCGCAAAAAACTCGAGCTTCTCCAGAGCCTCGCGCGTAAATTCGGCGTTGGGGAGCGACACCGCCGGGTTGAAGCAAATCGAAAACAGCGCCTTGATCTCGCCCTCATGAATCGCGTTCATGATCTCCTGCGCCGAGTAGCCCGGCTGCGGCAATTCCTCCGGCGTGATGCCCCAAACCCGCGCCACGTGTTCGCGCGCCGCCGGATCCAGCAGCGAGCGCTGCCCCGGCAGTTGGTCGCACTTTTGCCCGTGCTCCCGCCCTCCCTGCCCGTTCCCCTGACCTGTGATCATCGCCGTCCCGCAGCCCTCGCGCCCCAGATGGCCCGTCGCCAGCGCCAGGTTGATGACCGCCGAAACGTTCTCCACTCCTTTCGACTGGTGCTCGATCCCGCGCGCATGCAGCGCGATCGCCCGGTCCGCCTGCGCAAACCACCGCGCCGCCTTCTCGATCGCTTCCGGCGGCACGCCCGTCTTCTCAGCCACGCTTCGAGGGTCATACCCGGCCACCGAATCCCGCACCGCCTCGAATCCGGTCGTGTGCTGCTCGATGAACGCGTCGTTCTGCAATCCGTCGCGCAGCAACACGTGCAGCAATCCGTTCAGCAGCGCCAGGTCCGTCCCCGGCCGCACCGGCAAAAACAAATCGGCGTTCCGCGCAATCGGCGTCATCCGCGGATCCGCGACAATCAGTTTCCCGCCCCGGTCCCGGCATCTCCAGATATAGTCTGTCGTGATCGGAGCGCACTCCCCCACGTTGGCGCCCACCACCAGCAGCACATCGGCCTTCGGAATCTCCGACCACGGGATCGGGCTCCGGTCCACGTCGAAAGCCAGCTTATACGCGGTCCCCGCCGATACCATGCAAAGCCGGCCGTTGTAGTCGATATGCCGCGTCCCCAGCGCAACACGCGCGAACTTCCCCATCAGGTACGCCTTCTCGGTGGTCAGCGAAGCTCCGCCATAAACCGCCACCGCATCCTTGCCGTAGCGCTCCTGGATCTCTTTCAGCCGCCGCGCCGTGAACGACAGTGCGTCCTCCCACGACGCCTTCACAAACCCCTCCTCCGTCCGCATCAGCGGATCCAGCAGCCGGTCGGGATGATCCGACTGTAGATAACGCTTCACGCCCTTGGGGCACAGCTTGCCCCGATTGAAAGGGAACTCCTCCCACGGCTCAAAGCCAATCACGTGGTTCTCGCGGACCTTCAGTTGAATGCCGCACTGCTGCCCGCAAAAACAGCAGTGCGTCTTCACCAGCTTGTCCGCCCTCGTCCGTGCCTCGTTCTGCCATCCGCCCGGCGGCGTGTAATTCGGATGCGGGCCGTAGTGCTCGCGGATCTTTTCGGCGGCCTCGGGTATCTTAGCCATTCATCGTCCTCCGCGCGGCCTCCTTCAATTTCATCTGCGACAGAGCCAGCGTCTTCCGCTTGCAGGCGGGACACAGTTCCTGCCACGTCCCCTCCGCGCCCCCCAGCCGGTAATCGAATCCCAACTGCGGCAGCACCGTCTTGAGATCGTTGATGTGCATCGCCGAAGCAAACTCCTCACGGCACCGCGGGCAAACCGCGGCCGCGCTCTCCTTGCCCGTCCTCTGATAGAGCTTCACGCCCAATTGCGCCGGCCGCTGAAATATGTGGAAGAACTTCCCGAACGGCAGGAACAGCAGTCCGGCGATCACCGTCAGCGCATGAATGATCGCCAGAAAACTATATGCCGTCCCCCGCAGCCATTCCTGCGA
>DAIDHC010000112.1 GCA_027452065.1 Bryobacterales bacterium | reverse complement strand
GACGCGGAACCGGTTTACGCCGGGGATCCAGTTTTTGATCCGGGCGAATTTGAAGTTTTCGGTGGAGTATCAGATCCGGCCGCAGCAATCGCTGACGATTGTGGCTGACCCGTTGACGGGGCTGCAGCGGTCGGTGAATCCCTTCCGCGTCAACACGCTGGTGATGGCGACGGAATTCGTTTTCTAGACGGAACAGACATAAGGAGACAGGAGAAACAAATGAACTGGAAATCAATAGCGGCGGCCGCGGCGGCGGTGGCGATGTGCGGAGTGGCGGCGGCCGATACTTTGAGCGGGACGGTAAGCGGAGGGAAAGGGGCCGCGGTGGTGTACATCAACGCGATTGCGGGCAAGACGTTCGAGGCGCCGGCCAAGCACGTTGCGATGGACCAGAAGGGGCTGAAATTCCAGCCGCACGTGGTGGTGGCGCAGGTGGGCCAGACGGTGGACTTCATGAACGGGGATAAGGTGCAGCACAATATTTTCTGGCCGGCGATCAGCGGGAACAAGAAGATGAGCCACAACATGGGGACCTGGCCGACGGGCGAGGTGCGTTCGTTCAAGTATGACCAGCCAGGGGTGGTGCCGCTGCTGTGCAACGTGCACCCGGAGATGAGCGGCTACATCATCGTGTCGCCGACGCCGTATTTTGCCGAGGCGGATGCGGACGGGAATTACAAGATCGAGAACGTGCCGGCGGGCCAGTATACGGTGACCGCGTGGCGCGAGGGAATGAAGGTGCAGAGCAAGCCGGTGACGGTGGCCGGAGCCGGGAAGCTGGACTTCTCGATGTCGAAGTAGCGGGGCGGAGACGGGCCGGCGGGAGACACACGGATGCGGATGCGCTTTCAAGACAAACGGGTCGATGTCGACTGGCTGCAGACGAATTTTCCGTGCATGATGGCCTGTCCGGCGGGGACCAACGCGGGGCGGTACGTCTCGCTGATCGCCGAAGGGCGGTTTGAAGAGGCGTACCGGTACGCGCGGGAGCCGAACCCGATGGCGAGCGTGTGCGGGCGGGTATGCGCGCATCCGTGCGAGACGGCGTGCCGGCGGGGGCAGATCGACTCGCCGATTTCGATCCGGGCGCTGAAGCGGTTTTTGACCGAGCGGTACGGGCCGGAGTCGAGGCATCCGTTGGAGATGAGGCGGCCGGCGGTGACGCGGCAGCCTTACAAGGTGGCGGTGGTGGGGAGCGGGCCGGTCGGGCTGTCGGCGGCGCACGATCTGGCGCTGATGGGGTACTCGGTGACGATTTTCGAGGCGGCGTCGGTGGCCGGAGGGATGCTGCGGCTGGGAATCCCGGAGTACCGGCTGCCGAGGAGTGTGGTGGATGCGCAGATCCGGGAGATTCTGGACCTGGGCAACATCCGGCTGGAGCTGAACAAGGCGGCGGGGCGGGATTTCACAATCGGGGGACTGCGGGAAAAGGGCTACGACGCGGTGGTGATCGGCGTGGGGGCGCAGCGGAGCCGGGATTTATCGATACCGGGCGTGGATCTGGACGGGGTGTATAAAGGCGTTGAATTTCTGCTGAACGTGAACCTGGGATACCAGTTTCAGATCGGGCGGAGGGTGGCGGTGATCGGCGGCGGGAACGTGGCGATGGACGTGGCGCGGTCGGCGGCGCGGGAGTTGGTGAAGCGTCCGGCGGGCGAGGAAGAGGGGGAGACGCCGAGCGAGGAGAACGTAGCGGCGGTGGCGGCGCACGAAATGATGGACGTGTCGCTGGCGGCGCTGCGGATGGGGGCGCGGGAGGTGAGCATCGTCTGCCTGGAGCAGCGGGAGGAGATGCCGGCGGCGGAGGAAGAAGTGGAAGAGGCGGAGGCGGAGGGGATCCGGATTCACGGTGGGCGCGGGCCGAAGAGGGTGGTAGGAAGCGGGGGGAGGGTGACGGGGCTGGAGACGCTGCGGACGAAATCGCTGTTCGACGCGGAGCGGAGGTTCCGGCCGGAGTTTTACGACAACAGCGAAGAGGTGATCGAGTGCGACACGGTGATCCTGGCGATCGGCCAGGTGCCGAACCTGGATTTTCTGCGGGCCGAGGACGGGGTGCGCGTATCGCCGAGAGGGCTGCTGATCGCCGACCGGGAGACGCTGGAGACGACGGCGCCGGGAGTTTACGCGGGCGGGGACTGCGTGTTCGGGCCGCGGCTGATTATCGACAGCGTGGGGGACGGGCGGAGGATCGCGGCATCGGTGGACGCGCACCTGTCGGGGCGGAAGAGGCCGGAGCCGGTGGTGACGGTGGATGTGCTGGAGCGGCACAAGATGCCGGTTGGGTACATGGAGCTGAGCCGGCAGGCGGTGCCGATGCTGCCGCTGGACCGGCGGACGGGGATCACCGAGGTGGAGGTCGGCTACGACGAGGAGACGGCGATGCGGGAAGCGCGCCGGTGCCTGCGGTGCTGGATCAACACGATCTTCGAGGGGAACGCGGCGGACGGATCGCAGTGCATTTTGTGCGGAGGGTGCGTGGACGTGTGCCCGGAGCACTGCCTGAGGATTGTGCCGCTGGAGCAGATCGAGTTCACCGATGACGTCAGGGAGCGGATCAGCACGAACGAGGCGTTGTACCGGGTGGAGCTGGACGATGTTGCGGCCGAGGAGCTGGGGACGATCACGGGCTCGGCGATGTTGAAAGACGAGACGCGATGCATCCGCTGCGGGTTGTGCGCGGCGCGCTGTCCGGTGGAGGTGATCAGCATGGAGGCCTACGAGGTGGGGAGCGAGGGATTACCGGCGATGGTGACGTTGAGCGGAGCGGCGAAGTAAGGGCGGTCCAGAAGGAGGAAGAGATGGAAGAACAGAAAAAGAAACCGGAAGCGGCGGCGACGGGCGAGGTGACGCGGCGGGAGACGTTTCAGAAGCTGGGGCTGGGATGCCTGGCGGCGGCGGGCGCGGGGGCGGCGGCCTTCGGCTACGAGTATTTGTCGCCGAACGTTTTATATGAGCCTTCGCCGATCGCCAACGCAGGGAAGCCGGACCAGTATCCTTCGGGGAGCGTGACGACGCTGGCCGAGGCGGGGGTGTATCTGATCCACGGGCCGCAGGGATTTTACGCGCTGTCGGCGACGTGCACGCACCTGGGATGCCGGACGGCGTGGGCGGCGGAGCTGGGAATCATCGCCTGTCCGTGCCATGGGAGCAAGTTCAACACCGACGGGATCAAGATCGCCGGGCCGGCGCCGAAGCCGCTGCCGTGGCTCAAGGTGTGGGTGAACGACGAAGGCGATTTGATGGTGGACACTTCGGCGACGGTAGCCGAGAAGCAGTTTCTCCGGGTCTGAAACATGGCAGCGACAAAACAAGACACACTGGGGCGCCTGCGGGAGACGCGGGTCTGGCAGTCGGTATTCCGGAGCGGCTGGGGCGACAGCAACCTGCACCGGGCGCTGGCGGTGCAGCAGAACCTGTTTCTGCACCTGTTTCCTGCCAAGATGCGGCGGCGGTCGCTCGATATCGGGGTGACGTGGTACCTGGGGACGCTGACGCTGGTGGCGTTCTTCATTCTGGTGGCGACCGGGATCCCGCTGATGCTGTACTACCATCCGTCGGTGCCGCAGGCGTACGCGGACATGAAGGACCTGCAATTTGTGGTTTCGGCGGGGGTGTTTTTGAGGAACCTGCACCGGTGGGCGGCGCACGCGATGGTGCTGCTGGTGTTCGCGCACATGGCGCGGGTGTTCTACCGGGGAGCGTACCGGCCGCCGCGGGAATTCAACTGGGTGGTGGGCGTGGTGCTGCTGCTGGTGACGCTGTTTCTCAGCTATACGGGCTATCTGCTGCCGTGGGATCAACTGGCGTTCTGGGCGATCACGGTGGGAAGCAACATTTTGTCGTCGGTGCCAGTGATGGGGCTGAAGATCCGGTTTCTGATGCTCGGCGGGAACACGGTGAACGCCAACGCGCTGCTGAGGTTTTATGTGCTGCACTGCGTGATCCTGCCGCTGGCGGCGGTGGCATTCATCGGGGTGCATTTCTGGAGGATCCGGAAAGACGGCGGGTTGTACCGGGACGGGCACGCGGCCGCGCGGGCGGCGGAGAGCGGGGAACAACGCCATGGCTGAGACGCCGAAGTTCACCACCGTAGCCGATTCCGACAGCCGGCGGACGCCGGTGCGGGTAGCGTTTGTGACGCGGCGGAAATCGCCGCACGTGAAGGCGGTGGACGATCCGGAGGTGATGACGTATCCGGAGACGCTGCTGAGGGTGGTGGTGGCCGGGGAGCTGTTGACGCTGGCACTGGTGGCGATTTCGCTGTTGTGGAACGCGCCGCTCGAAGGGCTGGCGGACCCGCTGCTGACGCCGAATCCGGCCAAGGCGCCGTGGTATTTCCTGGGGCTGCAGGAGCTGCTGCATTATTTCCCGCCTGTGGTGGGCGGGGTTTTGATACCGACGATGGTGGTGATGGCGCTGGTGGTGATTCCGTACTTCAACGTGAACGTGGAGGCGGACGGGATCTGGACGCGGAACAAGACGCGGAGGCTGCGGACGCTGACGGTGGCGGTGGCGGTGCTGGGACTGGGAATGCTGTTGCTGGACGTGTGGGCGATCCTGGCGCCGACGCTGGGGATGGCGGCGCTGATGTACTGGACGGCGGCGGGGCGGGCAGGGGGAGGCGGGAGGGTGAAGCGGTGGCTGGCGGGCAAGCCGCTTCCGTTCTGGATCATGACTTGGTTTCTGATTGAGGCGACGGTGCTGACGGTGATCGGGACGTTCTTCCGGGGACCGGGCTGGAGCTGGGTGTGGCCGTGGAGGCCGCAATGAGGAAGAAGATCGGGGAGGGATACCGGGCGCTGTTCGGCGACAGTCCGCGGGCGTTCGGGACGCTGGGAGTGCTGCTGCTGGCGTGCCTGGCCGTGGTGCCGGCGAAGGATCATTTCCGGGAGTGGTCGGGATACCAGTCGGGGTATCTGAAATATATCGCCAACCGGGGAGACGCGGCGACGCTGAAGAGGCGGTTCGAGGGCGGGATACACCAGGACTGGCTGCCGGAGCTGGGCGTGGTGGACCGGTGCGGGACCTGCCATGTGGCGTTGAAAGAGGCGGTGCTGGCGGGGACGGGGCCGCAGCCGTTCCGCGGGCATCCGGTGATACCGCACAACCTGGAGCGGTACGGATGCGTGCTGTGCCACGGCGGGCAGGGAGTGGCGACGACGGTGGAGGAGGCGCACCGGAGCTCGAAGGCGTGGGAGCAGCCGATTCTGCCGGCGCGCTACGTGGAAGCGGGCTGCGGACAGTGCCACCAGAACACGATGACGGGGACGCCGGAGCTGAACCAGGGGCGGACGCTGCTGGCCGAATATGGCTGCGTGCGGTGCCACACGGTGAACGTGCCGGGAGGCGGGCGGATGGCGGCGAGCGATCATCCGCCGTCGCTCGAGCACATCGCGGGGAAGACGACACGGGAATGGATGTATGCGTGGCTGAAGAACCCGCAGGCGTACGCGGTGTCGGCGACGATGCCGAATTTTCAGTTGAGCGACGACGACGCGCGGGACATCACGGCGTTTCTGGTGGCGCAGAGCACGGCGCTCGAAGTGGCGCAGGGTCCGGCGGAGACGGGAGCGGCGGCGGCGGAGAGCGGGGAGGGATCGAGCCTGTACGGGGAATCGTTCTGCGCCTCCTGCCATGCGATGCAGAACGCGGCGGGGCTGCTGGTGGGCGGCAACGTGGGGCCGGAACTGACGCGGGTGGGAACGAAGGTGAAGCCGGAGTGGCTGAAGGCGTGGCTGTGGAATCCGGGGCAGTGGAGCCCAACGACGGTGATGCCGCACTACCGGTTTGACGGCAAGCAGATCGGTCTGCTGGCGCGATATCTGGGCTCGCAGACGGACAGCGACTTTTTGGCGAAGGTATCGCTGCCGCCGGCGACGGCGGAGCAGGTGGCGCACGGCAAGAAGCTGGTGAATGAGCGCGGGTGCGGGAGCTGCCACGAGATGAATGGGGTGAAGAAGCCCGACAATTTCGCGCCGGACCTGAGCAATGTCGGGAGCCGGTCGCTCGAAAAGATCGTGTTCGCGCCCGGAGTGCAGGAGGATCTGCCGTCGTACCTGGCGGCGAAGATCCAGCATCCGCACCGGTTCGGACCGGCGACGAAGATGCCGCAGTTTTCGCTGACCGCGCCGCAGGTGGATGCGCTGGTGACGGCGCTGCTGGCGGAGACGGACCGGGCCGCGGGGCTGCCGGCGGCGCTGAGAGTGCCGGGGAAAGTGGAATCGGACTACCAGCCGGCGGGGCCGGCCGGGAAGCTGATTGCGGACCTGCGCTGTTTTAGCTGCCATGCCTTCAACGGGCGGGGCGGGGACATGGCGCCGGACCTGAGCATCGAGGGGAGCGCGGTGCAGCGGGGGTGGCTGGTGAGTTTTCTGAAGAACCCGAACACGCTGCGGCCAGCGCTGATCCGGCGGATGCCGCGGTTCAACCTGACCGACGGGGAGGCGCAGACGCTGGCCGATTACATACTGACGGTGTACCAGACGCCGGCGTTTGAGGCGGGGCCGCTGAGCGCGGCCGGATTCACCGCCGATCAGCGCGAGCACGGGCGGCAGTTGTTCTATTCGAAGTACGCCTGCCAGGCGTGCCACATTGTGGACCCGAAGAACGATAAAGGGTACGTGGGGCCGACGCTGACGCAGGCGGGCACGCGGCTGAACGCGGCCTGGATCGTGCATTACCTGAAGGACCCGCAGAAGATGCGGCCGGGAAATCTGGAGCCGAACCAGCACATCAGCGACGAAGACGCGCGGGACCTGGCGGCGTTTCTGATGGCGCAGACCAAGGGCGGGGCGCAGGAGGCGCGGAAATGAGAGGCGTGTGGAGGAAGGCGGGGCCGGCGGCGGCGCTGGCGATGCTGGTGATGGCGAGCGGTTGCAAGAAGCAGGAGAGCGCGAAGGGGCCGGCGCCGAAAGGATACGGGGCGGCGGTGACGGAAGTGAGCGGAGGCAAGCAGGCGGGCTTTGTGGGCTCGGTGCTGGACCAGCCGCTGGTGGTGCAGGTAAATGACGCGCAGGGGAACCCGGTGGCGGGGGCCCTGGTGACGTTCGCGGCGGGGGGAAAGGCGGAGGTGACGCCGGCGGAGGGGTTGACGGGAGACGACGGGCAGTTGACGGTGGCGTGCCAGTTGGGGGGCGAAGCGGGGAGGTACCGGATCACGGCGACGACGCGGGACAAGCAGGGGAAGGCGGCGGCGCTGGAGTTGGACGAGATCGCGCTGGGGTACCAGGAGAACCTGGGGCGGCAGTTGAACGAGAAGTACTGCTCGCGGTGCCACAACCAGGAATCGACGGCGGAAAGGGTATCGAATTACGACAACCTGGCGACGAAGCCGCACTCGTTCAGCGACGGGGCGTTTTACAACGCGATGAGCGACGCCGACATCACGGCGATGATTCAGTATGGCGGGGCGGCGCGGCACCAGCCGGCGGAGATGCCGTCCTACGGCGGGACATTGAACAAGGCGGAGGTGGAGGCGCTGGTGGCGTATGTGCGCGCGATCGCCGATCCGCCGCACCGGCAGAAAGGGATGGTTTATGCGCGTCAATAAAGTGGTGATGGCCGCGGCGGCGATGGCGGCGATGGCGGCGATGGGGCGGGCGCAGGTGCTGGCGCCGGCCGAGATCCGGGAGCCGGAGTTGAAGGCGCTGCAGGAGAAGGACCTGGCGTCGCTGCGGACGATCGCCAACGCGATCAACGGGCATTATTTCCCGTACCACTTTTACTGCAGCCGGGCGCTCGATCTGGAGGAGCGGCGGCAGCAGGAGAGCGACCAGCGGTCGATCCGGTTCGCCACCTACCGGCAGCGGACGGTGCTGCAGATCACGGGGAACTATTTTGCCTCGTACCCGGGGACGGCGATGGTGGCCGATCAGAGGGCGGAGCGGACGCTGAAGGACGTGATGACACCGATTGTGGAGGCGGCGATTCCGGCGATGGCCGGGGAGCCGAAGGTAGAGGCGCTGGCGCTGGAAGTTTCGCACCATGTGCGGAGGGACGTGCTGGGAGTGACGGTGGAGACGCCGGAGAACGTGGTGTATTTCCTGCCGCGGGCGGCGTGGGCATCGGTGGCGGCGGCGCGGACCGAGGGCGAGCGCGAGGCGGCGCTGATGCAGGGGGCGTTGTTTGTGAACGGGAACGCGGTGGACGGCTGGGAGCGGCAGGCCGCGGCGTGGGCGCCGGAGCCGAAGACGCTGGCGAAGACCAAGAGAGGGCGCAAAGAGAGCGCAGACGACACGATGCCGGAAGCGGCGCTCGGGACCGTGGCGGCGGAGCGGGCGGCGGCGCCGGCGGGAGTGCAGCCGGGGACGCTGGCGGCCAAGACCGTGCGGCCGGCGATGGACATGACGGCGTTGACTGGGTCGGCGCCGGCGAACGAAATTGTGGGACCGGCGGCGGCGCCGGCTCCGGTTGTGCCGGCGGCCTCCGTGGCACCCGCAACGCCGGCGGCTCCCGCGGTGGCGGTGCGGCCGGCGGTTTCCGGGCAGACGCTGGCGGCGCTGGTGAAGGACCTGGACAAGGACGCGCATTTTGTGGCGTACGCGCCGCCGGATTTCATGACATTCCACGGCGGGAACTACCTGCAGCTTTCCTTCAGTACGACGCTGAAGGAGCGGGAGGCGGGCTCGCAGTACCGGGAGGCGGCGCTGGCTTTCGACGAGCACGTGGCGCACCTGATTCGGGGCGTGCTGGGGCACCTGCCGGACCGCACGGGAATTGACGGAGTGGATTTCTCGACGACGGTGCGGGCGGCCGGGAGCGCGGCCGGAGGCGAGGCGATGTCGGTGGAGTATGTGTTTCCGATCGCGGCGCTGGTGTGCTACGAGAAATACGACTGCACAGGTCAGCAGATCATCAACCAGGGCTATGTGCTGGTGAACGGGGAGAGGATCGGGCTGGAGTTGCAGAGCGCCGAGACGATGCTGGCCTCGGGGGCGGCGCACTAGCGGAGGAGTCAGGAGGGGAGGGGCTCGGAGTAGGAGCCGGAGGCGAGGGCGACGTAGTTGGGGCGGTCGGCGGCGCTGGCGTGGCGGAAGCTGTTGAGGATTTCGCCGTGGAAGAGGAGAAACGCGCCGGGCATCTGGAAGCCGTCGCCAGCGAGGCGTCCGACGCCGTGGCGTTCGAGGACTGCGGCCTGGAAGCCGCGGAACCAGACTTTGGGGCCGAACAGTTGGCTGAGGCGGCCGCGGGCGAGGCCGAAGGCGCGGTAGAGGCTCTGGCTAGGGTCGTCGACGCGGTGGAGGCCGGCGAGGCCGTAGCGGGCGAAGAGGCCGGCGGCTTCGTCGCCGGAACCCATGTGAACGAGGGCGATGCGGACGCCCAGATCTTCAATGGCGCGGCGCTGGAGGGCGAGATCGGCAAGGGCTTCGCGGCAGAAGGTGCAGCCGGCGTGGCGCAGGAAAATGAGCAGGAGCGGGGTTTCGATGGAGAGATGGAGGAGGGAGTCGCCGTACTGGGTGCGGGCACGGAGGGCCATTTTGCGGACTTCGGGGGACGCCAGACGGACGCCTTTGACGTGGGCGCGGTAGGCGGTTGACAGGACAAGGGCAAAGGGGAGCCACCAGAGGAGGTCGTTGGCGAGAAGGACCCAGCCGAAGGTCCAGGGAAGGCGGCCGTGGGAGGCGAACCAGAGGAAGGCGAAAGGGACAAGGAGCTTTCCGGCGAGGCCGGCCAGAACGACGGGCCAGTAGCGGAGGGGGTCGAGGGCGGCGGCGGCGTAGGCGAGGCCATAGGCGCCGATGATCAAGCCGAGGCACTGCCAGAGCTCGGGGTAGCGGGGGGATTCCATGCCGGCGAGGCGGAAGGCGGCGAGGGGGAAAAAGAAGGCCCAGGCGCCGAATACTGCGTTATATAGAGCGGCGAGGACGAGCAGGATTTTCAGCGGCAAGGGAGCGAGGGATGACTGCATGAGCTGGTTCCGGTTCGAACCCGGGCTGTAGAATGGATGCGCCGGGAGGTGGACGCGCTGGATTAAATTTCCGGGCGGGGCGGCGCGGAGGGAAGCGGAATGGATTCTTTTCATGAGGCGGTGCGGCACTCGATCCGGGTTGCCTGGCAGGATCCGAAAAAACGGGCGAAGCTGCGGCAGATGGACTCCGGGGAAGAGGCGGTATGGTCGTGCGGGGCGAGCGCGAACCGGCTGTGCGAGTTGCTGGCCGCCAACGACATGAGGACGGTGGTGGGCGAGGGGGTGGACGCGTCGAAGGACGACGATGTTCGGGACATGCTGCAGAAGATGAAAAGCACCTACGGACGGCTGGTGGCGCGGGTGCAGTTGCGGCATTACGTGGCGGGGCACGCGCTGGTGTGGGTGAGCGCGGAAGTGACGAGGCCGCACACGCTGGAGGGGTACATTTATCAGACGAATATCGGGGTGCCGACGCAGGAATACGACCTGATTGAGTGGATAAACGACGATAAATCGAAGGATCGTGTTCATTTTCCCGCGTTTTTGGCGCAAACGCAGGCGGCGTTCGGCGTGAATCCGCAGCCGACGATGGCGCCAGAGGATCGAGGGGCAGTGTATGAACGGGAATTCTTGACGAAAGGCAAGGTGGTGACGCCGTCGGAGGCGAAGTTGAAGGCGGCGGAGGGCAAAAAGGTGATGGTGATGTGGAAGGCGGTGGACGACGCGGGGGCGCTCGAGCGGCTGGGCGAGGTTACGCGGGACGCGTAAGGGGCGAAGGAATTGGACAATCCGCATCGCCCGGCGCGAGGATGCCGGCCCATGGGAGGTGGTATTCCGAAAAAGTGCGCACGCGCTCAATGGCAATACTCTTCACGAAGAGGATTTTGGCGGCCGCCCTCACCTGGATGTGTTGCGGCATCCAGATTCTGTCATTGACACGCATCTGCTCCATCGTGATGTGGGATCCGCGCAGCAGCCTTACGAGGAACAATCCCAGCGAGACCGGCTGGATCACCTGCCCGTCTACTTTGATCCACCCCAGGTCCTGCTTGTCGACCCACAGCTTGCCCTCCACCTTGGAGAACATGCTGCCTTACTTGCCTTGCGGACGGAAGCCGGGGCGCGGCGCCGCTTTGAGCACAGAGGCCGGCCTGCCGCAGACGACTTCTTCGCCGACCAGTTGGAAATCGAACGCCTTGGGCACTTCGCGGACGATGGAGATGTTGTCCTGTTCCTGGTCGCGTAATGGCCCGGACCGCTGCTCCGGGGTTTGCCGCATCAATTTGCCGAGCTTCTCCTGCTGTTTCCGCTTCGCCTCGGCCGACGGAGGATGCCCGTTGCGTTCCATAAGCTGGTCGAAGGGAACGCCGTCGACCAGAATTGTCCTGGAGACATCGACGACCTCCGGCTTCACGCGCCCATCCGGGTCCCGGGCGCCGGCTGACGTCGCGTTCTATATAGGTGTACCGGTGCCGCACCTGCCAGTGCCGTTGTGTAGCCGCGATCGAGGCTTCCATAATCCGGCGGGCGTCCGCTACGCCGGCCTGACTCTGATCGATCACCGGAAAGGCGAAAGCAGCGAGCACGATCAGGACGTCCCCGTGCCCGGCGTTCCGTGTCAGCCGGGTCCGCCTCATTGACGATCTTTGCGGGCAGTCCCGAGCTTTCGCGTCATGGTGTTCCAAGTCGCTCCATCCGAGGCCTGCAGCCCGATTCGGCAAAACCGTCAGTTCCGCGGCCGAGAATGCCGTCTTCTGCCGGCATGCACAACCTGTATAAACCGCAGCTGGAATCCCAATCATTGAAGTGATTGCCGGCGACGAGGCTCGGTTCGGCAGGTTGGTGGACGATTGGCCGGAACAGCAGTGCAAACTATTTCAATCCGCGGTCAGACAGGCGCCGGCCGCTGTCCGGTTGGGGGCCGGAGGTGCGTTGAAATTCGGGCGGCGCGTTCGATGCCGGCATCGATCGCGCGACGGAATGCGGTCACGTGACGTCCCGCCGCCGGGGATTTGCCGCTTTGAACCCATTATAAACATTGGCCTTAAAGATGCTGGAGGGATATTGAAAATGAGGTGGAGGGCCGGTGCAGGATTGGATGCCGGAGGCCGGATTCGCCGAGGAGGAAACGTGAAAACAGGAACCAAGGATCAGATCGCAGGCAAGCTTCACGAAATGAAAGGGAAAGTGAAACAGGTCGCGGGACAGGCCGCGAACAAGCCCGATTTGGAGGCCGAAGGCCGAGTGGAAAAGCTCGCCGGCAAGGTTCAAAACAAAGTCGGGAAGATGGAAAAGGTGCTTGAAAAATAAGCCGGGCGCACTGTGGGCTTCTCCGGATGAAGGAAAGCACGCAAAAACTGCACGCAATATTTGCGTGCGAAGGCACAGACCCAGGGGAGGAAGGAGACTGCCGTGTACAAAACGCTGGGAATCATTCTGATTGTGCTGGGGCTGTTCGGTCTTGCGTGGGGAGGTTTTACGTACAAGACCACAGAAAAGGTCGTTGACATCGGACCGATTCACGCTACTCGCGAGAAGACACATAACGTACCGCTGCCGCCGATTGCGGGCGCCGCGGCTCTGATTGGCGGCATTGTGCTCCTCGTAGTAGCGAAAAAATCATGACGGCGACGGCGGCCGCCCGGGCTGGAGATTCGGAAGAAAGGGAAGAGTCATGCTGTTACTCATTGTCATTCTGGTGTTGGTTTTTGGTCTCGGCGGAGGGTACTATGGCCATACCCGCTGGGGTCCCGGTGGCGGGGCGGGCATCGGTTTGGGGACAATCGTGTTGATTGTCCTCATCGCGTACCTGCTGGGATTGTTCCGCTGATGGCGACGGCCGGGGGCGTACGGGGAGAAGGATCGCCAGGCGGGGCGTGAGCTTCGTGAGGGGCGGAAAAAGCGCGATATACTGGACGATAAGGGGTTTCGTCCCTTCACGGAGTGGTAATGAATCGCCGTTTTAAGTTTGTTGTGGTGACGTCGTCGACGCTGCTGGTGATCCTGTTGTTGGCGGGCGCGCGATATGGCAGGAGCGCCTCGCCGGAGGACACCTACCAGCACATTGCGGTTTACACGGAAGTGCTGTCGCGGATCAAGAGCGACTACGTGGAAGAGCCGGACATGAAGAGCGTGACGCTGGGGGCGGTGAACGGGCTGCTCGAGTCGATCGACCCGTATGCGAGCTATCTGAACGCGGATCAGTATAAGCAGTACGTCCAGAGCCAGGGACAGAAGCGGGCCAGCGTGGGGCTGGTGCTGAGCAAGCGGTTCGGGTATGTGAACATCGTGAGCGCGGTTCCGGGCTCGCCGGCGGCGAAGGCCGGGCTGTCGACGGGGGACGTGATCGAGACGATCAACGGGGTGGCGACGCGGGACATGCCACTGGCGTATGCCGAGATGCTGATGCAGGGAGACGCGGGCTCGACGGTGGAGTTGGGGATCCTGCGGCTGCGGAAGCCGGAGCCTCAGAAAATGACGCTGGCGCGGGCGATGTTCGCGTATCCGGACGTGACGGGGAAGCTGCTGCCCGATGGGGTGGGACTGGTGACGGTGAAGAGCCTGGCGTCGAACCAGGTGGAGGAGACGGGCGAGCAGGTGAAGCAGTTGGAGGGGCAGGGAGCCAAGCGGCTGATCCTGGACCTGCGCAACTGCGCGAGCGGTGCCCCGGAGAAGGGGATCGAGCTGGCGAGCCTGTTTCTGGACAAGGGCCTGGTGACGTACGCGGAGGGGCAGAAATCGCCACGGCAGAATTATGACGCGACGGGCAAGCCGGTGGAGGCGAAGCTGCCGATGGTGGTGATGACGAACCGGGGCACGGCGAACGGCGCGGAGCTGGCGGCGGCGGCGCTGCAGGACGACAAGCGGGCGCAGGTGGTGGGCGAAAGGACGTATGGGGACGCCTCGATCCGGAAGCCGATCGTGATGGACGACGGAGCGGCGGTGATTCTCTCGGTGGCGAAATACTATTCTCCGGCGGGGAAGGCGATCCAGGACACGGGCGTGACGCCGGCGGTGCCGGTGGCCGACGCCGATGCGGCGGCGCAGCCGGACGACGAAGCGGGCCCTCCGGCGCCGGAGCCGCCCAAGACGAACGAGGACACGATCCTGAAGAAGGCGATTGAGCTGGTGACCAAGGGCGCGGCGGCGGCCGGCGAGAACACGGCGGAGGCGCCGCCGGCGAAACCGATTACGCCACCGGAGACCCCGCTGCACGTGCCGGAATCGCAGCCGCAACGGTAAGGGATCCATGCCGCTTTACGAATATCAATGCGATGCGTGCAACGAAATCTTCGAGGTGATTCAGAAATTTTCCGATGAACCGCTGACGGTGCACGAGAAATGCGGCGGGGGGCCGGTGAGGCGTCTGCTATCGCCGCCGGCGCTGCAATTCAAGGGGAGCGGCTGGTACATTACGGACTACGCCAAGGGCGGGAGCACGTCGAGCCCGTCGAAGGACGGGGGCAAAGACGGCGGAAAGAACGAAGGCGGATCGAAGGAGAGCGGGTCGAAGGACAGCGGCGCGAAGAAGGAGTCTTCATCGCCGGCGGCTCCGGCATCGACATCGACTTCGGGGAGCGGCGGGTCGACGCCGGGGAGTAAGGCGGGGGCGGGCGGAAGCGGGTCGTAGGCGCCGGCGAGGCGGGAAAAAGTCCCAACAATCGAGCGGAGGGTTGAGCGCGGGCGCGGGCGGCTGGAACCGAGGTGTGTGCGGGCGGCGGCGGTTGGCATAGGATAGGAGTACCCGGAACGGGAGACACGATATGGCGACGACGCGGCGGCATTTTCTCGCCACGGCGGGGGCGGGCATGGCCGCTCCGCTGATGGCACAGAGCAGTGGGACAAAGAGGGGGACGAACGATCAGGTTCACATCGCGCTGATCGGGGCCGGAGGGCAGGGGATGGGCGACTGCGCCGCCTCGCAAAGAGTGGGCGGGGTGAAACTGGTGGCGGTCGCCGATGTGTATCAGGGGCGGCTGGAGCGTTCGCGCGAGCTGTGGGGCAAGGACGTGTTCATCTCGCGAGACTACCGGGAGGTGCTGGCGCGGCCGGACGTGGACGCGGTGATCATCGGCACGCCGGATCACTGGCACCAGCGGATCAGCATCGACGCGATGAAGGCGGGCAAGGACGTGTACTGCGAGAAGCCGATGGTGCAGCGGCTGGAGATGGGCGCGGCGGTGATCGAGGCGCAGAAGAGCACGGGGCGGATCTTCCAGGTGGGGAGCCAGAGGGTGAGCTCGATCGTGTACCTGAAGGCGCGGGAGCTGTATCGGGCCGGGGCGATCGGCGAGCTGAACATGATCGAGGCGTGGTGGGACAGGAACTCGGCGATCGGGGCTTGGGAGTACTCGATTCCGCCGGATGCGACGCCGGAAAACATCGACTGGGACCGGTTTCTGGGGAGCGCGCCGAAGCATGAGTTCGACCCGGTGCGGCTGTTCCGATGGAGGAACTACCGGGACTACGGGACGGGCGTGGCGGGGGATCTGTTCGTACACCTGTTTTCCGGGATGCATATGATAACCGGGGCGCTGGGGCCGCGGAGGGTCTACGCGAGCGGGGGACTGCGGTTCTGGAAAGACGGGCGGGACGTGCCGGACGTTTTCTACGGGCTGTACGATTACGAGGCGCGGGAAGGATCGCACCCGGCGTTCAATCTGGCGCTGAGGGTGAACTTCGTGGACGGGGGCGACGAGAACTCGGGGTTCCGGTTTGTGGGCAGCGAGGGGATTCTGTCGGTGGAGGACGGGTTGAAGCTGCAAAAGACGCCGCGGGAGCGGGAGCCGGGCTACACGATCGACACGTTTTCCGAGGCCGTGCAGAGGGAATTTCTGGCCGGCTACCGGGAGAAGTATCCGAAGCGCGAGCCGACGCTCGATTCGATGCGGCCGGCGGAGGCGGAGGCGTTTCAAGCGCCGGACGGATACGACGATCATTTCCACCACCATCAGAATTTCATCGCCGCGGTGCGGAGCCGGAAACCGGTGGTGGAAGACGCGACGTTCGGGTTCCGGGCGGCGGGGCCGGCGCTGTTGTCGAATGTGAGCTATTTCGAAAGACGGATCTGCCCGTGGGATCCGGAGACGATGAAGGCCTGAGGGGCGGAGGGCGCAACGATGACGAACGGAAATATTCAGATCGCGCTGATCGGCGCCGGCGGGATGGGGCAGGGGGACGCGCGGCTGGCTCAGATGGTGGAAGGCGTGAAGCTGATAGCGGCCTGCGACCTCTATGACGGGCGCCTGGAGCGGTGCCGGGAGAAGTGGGGCACGGACCTGTACACGACGCGGGATTACCGCGAGGTGCTGGCGCGCAAAGACGTAGACGCGGTGATCATCGCGACGCCGGACCACTGGCACAGCCGGATCACGATCGACGCGCTGGAGGCGGGCAAGGACGTGTACTGCGAGAAGCCGATGGTGCACGCGCTCGACGAGGGGCCGAAGGTGATCGAGGCGCAGAAACGCACGGGGCGGATTGTGCAGGTGGGGAGCCAGTATGCGAGCTCGATCGTGTATGCGAAGGCGCGGCAGATGTTGAAGGAAGGCGCGATCGGGGAGTTGAATTCGGTGGAGGCTTGGCTGGACCGGAACACGGCGATCGGGGCGTGGGAGTATTCGATTCCGCCGGATGCGACACCGGAGCGAATGGACTGGGACCGGTTTCTGGGCAGCGCGCCAAAGCGGGAGTTCGACGCGGTGCGGTTCTTCCGGTGGAGGAACTACCGGGACTATGGGACGGGCGTGGCCGGGGATCTGTTCGTGCATTTGCTGACCGGGCTGCATTTCGCCACCGGGGCGATGGGGCCGTCGCGGGTGTATGCCACGGGCGGGCTGAGGTTCTGGAAAGACGGGCGGGATGTGCCGGACGTGATGCTGGCGCTGCTGGATTATCCGGCGGGGCAGGGGCACGGCGGGTTCAACGCGCGGCTGAAGGTGAACTTTGAAAGCGCCGAGCCGGAGGAGAGCTTCGGGGTGCAGTTTGTGGGCAGCGAAGGGACGATGACGGCGGGCTACAGCAGCCTGGAGGTGAGCCGGCATCCGCGGGAGAAAGAGCCGGGCTATACGATCGGCACGTTTCCGAAGAAGGTGCAGAAAGAATTTCTGGCGGAGTATGAGAAGAAGTACCCGCCGCGGCCGCCCACGGCCGATTCGATGACCGCGGATAAGAAGGACGTGTTCGCGCCGCCGGGGTTCAACGCGCATCTGGAGCATCACAAGAATTTCTATGCGGCTGTGCGGAGCGGGAAGCCGTTTTTCGAGGACGCGGTGTTTGGATACCGTGCGGCGGGGCCGGCGCTGTTGACGAACGTGAGCTATTTCGAGCGGCGGATCTGCGGGTGGGACGCGGAGCGGATGCAGGAGACGGCGGCGTAGGCGCGGGGAGCTGGCGCGCTAATCGAAGAATCCGCGATCTTCGTCTGACAGATGCCGCTGGGCGGCGGCCACGTTGAAGGTGACGCCGAGGCCGGGAGTATCCCAGACGTCGATGTAGCCTTTCTTGATGACCGGGTCCGGCAGCCCCTGGACGATGTCGTACCACCATTCAGGCTGGCCGAACGGGCACTCGAATGCGATGTAGTTCTGCGGCAGTGTTGCGGCCATGTGAACGTGAGCGGCGAGACCGATCAGGCCGTCGAAGATGCCATGCGGGGCGACGGCGATGCCGTGAATGTCGGCGTATTCGGCGATCCATTTCAGCTCGGCGATGCCGCCGACGTCTTCCGGATCGGGCCCGATGACGTCAACGGCCTGCATTTCGATCAGGTCCTTGAAATTTTCGCGGAGATAGATCTCTTCGCCGGTGTGGATGGGGACCGAGGTTGCCTGCTTGAGGTCGCGGAAAAGCTGGGCGTTGGGGTAGGGAGTGTAGTCGCCGGTGAGAATGTCTTCGATCCAGGTGATGCGCAGCGGCTCGCAGGCGCGGGCGAAGGTGATGGCGTCCTTGATCATCCACCCCGGGCCGCAGTCGAGCGCGAGGCCGATTTCGTTACCCAGCACCTTCTTCATCGCTTGGACGCAGGAGACGACGTAGTCGAGGCCGCGCTCGGTCATGACGCCGCGGTCGGAGTGGGGCGGACCCTGGCGCCGCTCGTCGTAAAACATGTTCGGGATGGCGCTCATCATGGCGGGGTTGTGGAAGCCGACGGCCATTTTGATGAGTGTGAAGCCTTCCTTGGCCTCCTTCATCATCTGGACATTGTCGGCGTAGTCCTGCGGCGTCGGGCCCTTCATGGGAGGGCGGTAGCCGCCGTTGTAGATGCGGACGCGGTCGCGGATTTTGCCGCCGAGAAGCTTGTAGACGGGTTGGCCGGCGGCTTGGCCGGCGATATCCCAGAGAGCGATTTCGATGGCGCTCACCGCCGAGCCCCAGGGCTTAAAGGCGCCCATGCGGCGAATCTTGAGCATGATTCGCTCGACGTCGGTCGGATCCTCGCCCAGAAGATAGTTCTTGTAAAAGAGGACCATCGGTTTCAGATACGGCTTGGCCGACTCGGCCTGACCGTAGCCGGAGATGCCCTGGTCGGTGGTGATCCGCACCACCGGGTTGCGGCCGATGATAGCGCAACGCAGATCGGTGATTTTGATTTTTGGCTGTCCGGTGCGTTTTTGCTGGCCCAGAAGCGAGGTGGCGGCCGCGGCAGCGGGCAGCGATCCGAGAAAACCCCGGCGTGTCAACGTGGTCATGAATTTCTCCGTGGAGCATTCATTCTACAACTTGCGCGCGGGCGGGACGGAAGCAGTGAAGGGAATTCGCGCGCCGGAATGGGGCGCGGCCAGGGAGGGCAAGTTCCGGATGGGCGGCGATCCGGAAATAACTCCTGGAGGACTGAGGTTCGTCAGGGGTCAATGCGCACGGCGAATACCCGCAGAGGGCGCAGCTCAGCGCCGTGCTTGTTGCCGGTCTGCGGGTTCCCGACGAAGTAGAGATCGTTCCGCACGACTGCTATTGTCTGGATTGATTATCGGCCTTACGGCTCCCGTTGAATTCACGATCGTCCTCGGCCGAGTGCTACCGGTTGGGCGGCAACTGCGCGGGCGTCGAGAACTCAAACAGCACAAGAGATACAGCGGCCGAGGCGAAGCGCAGCTTCATTCCGCGAAGAACGCGGGTGTACGACATCGAATTCTTTCTTACGCCGGCATGACGGGCCGCTCGGATATGCTCAGGTAAACCCAGAGCGTGCGATGAAACGATAGATTTCGAAAGCGGAACGAGGAGCGAAGATGAGAACGGAATTGCTGCGATTCGACGGCGCTGTCGAGCGTAATCCCGCCATCGATGCCTGGATGAAAGAGCATGCCGGCGAATTGGGAGTCATAGCGCATCAGTGGTTTGACGTGATGCGAAAATGCGGGGACGAAGTCCGGGAGCTCTTGCATGACGGCTGTCCGGCGGCGTGCCTGGGCGATGCGCCCTTCGGCTACGTCAATGTATTCACCTCGCATGTAAACGTTGGGTTCTTTCACGGCGCGTCGCTGCCGGATCCGGCCCGCTTGTTGCAAGGGGCCGGGAAGTTCATGCGCCACGTGAAGATAAGACCGGGAACGGCCACAAACGCCGCGGCACTACGCCGGCTCATTGAGGCGGCGTACGCGGATATCAAGGAGCGGGTCGAAAACGGCAATCGGAGAGAAAAGCCCTGAAATGTCGACGCGGGCGTGAACCGCCGGATTCGAAACGATATGCCGCAGCGTTTCCAGATTCCGGCCGGATCACGGGCCATGAGGACAGATGGTAGCTCGCTCGGTCGAGTCCAGTTTGCCGACGATCCGGCAAACCGCGCCTGGTGCGGCGCGTTCACCAATGTCGCGCCTCATTGTTGCCATGCCGATGCTCCAGCGAATCTCGCGTGACGCATTCTCCCAATGCGAATCAACACCCGCTGCTCATCCGGGACCGTTCCCGTGGCGCGCCGACTCCGTGGCTAAATGCCGCAACTTGTCCGGATTGCGCACCACATACAGGGCACGAATGACGCCGCCCTCAATCTCAAACGCCGTAGTCTGCACAGGCCCTTCCGGTCCATCGAGAATGACACCGGGCAGGCCATTGATGGTGGCAAGGCGCAAGGCGAAGTCCTCGCGCCACCCTTTGCGAGTGGCGCCAACCAGGAACCGGGCGGCGCGATCGGCGCCGTCGAGCACGTTGAGCGCCGCCGCCACCTTGCCGCCGCCGTCCGTCACGACGCGCACGTCGCCGGCGAGCATCTGCGTCAGCGCATGGAGATCGCCCGAGCGTGTCGCCGCCACGAACGCGGATATGAGCCGCTCATGCTTCGCATCGAACTTCCCCGAACGCGCCGGCGGCGCGATCGTGCCGCGCGGCCGTCCTGAGCGCACATGCGCGCGTGCGCGGGAGGCAAGCTGCCGGCAGGCAGCCTCGCTCCTCTCCAGTGCCGTGGCCACTTCGCCGAACGAGAAATCGAACACGTCGTGCAGCAGGAAAGCAGCCCGCTCCAGCGGCGACAGCCGGTCCAGCGTCAAGAGCAGCGCTATGGACAAATCCTCGGCGAGTTCCGTGTGGCTGTCGGGCGCGAGCGCTGCCGTGTCGACAACCGGCTCCGGCAGCCAGGGACCGACGTACTCCTCGCGCCGCGCACGCGCCGACGTCAGCATATCGAGACAAATCCGCGCCGCCGTGGTCATAAGAAACGCTCTCGGGTCCGACACTTTGCCGTGGTCCACCGCGTGCCAGCGCAAGTACGTCTCCTGCACCGCGTCCTCGGCGTCGGCCATCGACCCAAGCATGCGGTAGGCGAGACCGAGCAGGCGCCGGCGGTACGGCTCGAAACTTGCGGCCGGATTCGACATGGCGTCCGCTGAACTCACGGCGTACGCACCGCCACATCCGCCGGCGCGGGAGTCCGGCCGTGATCCAACAGCACGGGCGTGCCGCCAACGACGATGCGCATGCAGGCCTTGCCGTGGCCCAGGGCGTACTTGACGGTTGGATAGATTCGCGCCGCGGTGATTGCAAAAGCCAAACTGACAAGGGCCAGCCGTCCCCAGCGCTTCACGATGGCTTCGCGAACCTCATCGGCGGCAGCATCGTGGGCGAGCGTGGCGCGCGTGAATTTCCATACCAGTGCGACGTCCGGCGGCATGGCGTCAGGATCGTCGGCGAGCACGGCGCGCAGAACCGCGGGACTGACGCCGGCACGCTCCGCCATCGTCACGCCCAACTGTGTGCACGGGCCGCAGTCCTCGTGGCGCACGGCGGTAATGCCGGCAGCAAACCAAGGCTCGATGGGGACGTCACGCCGAAACTGTCCGAGGGCGCCAGCGCGGGAAAACAACCATGCCGCGCGCGGACTCGCCTCGATCATGTCACGCATGTAACTGGCGTCGTATTTCCACTCCCGCTCGAACTTGTCAATCGCTCTCTGAAGCATCCATTTGATCATGTCGTTCCTCCAGTCTCCAACGGTGAGACGGAGTATGGGTTCGGAGTGTGACATGACTGCCACGACCAACTGAGGTGGGCGGGCCGACGTCCCGGCGGCACGCCCGGAAGAGTCCGAATCAACCGTGGAATGCCCGGTTTTTTCGAGTAGCTCGGCATCGATGGTTTGATCTGCCATCACGCAAGAAGTCAGACTCTTAACGAGCCACGGAACCCCCTGGCAGCATAGTACGATTCCGCACCGTTGTGATACACGAAAACAGTGTCATAGCGGCGATCGCAAAAGAGGGCGCCGCCGAGTTTCCTGATTTCAGGAGGTGTCTTCACCCAGCTCGACGTTTTCGTGTCGAAATTTCCCAGTTTCTGCAAGTCCCGGTATTGCGCTTCCGTCAAAAGCTCAATGCCCATAGCGGCTGCCCTATCCAGGGCATTATCTTGCGGTTTATTTTCCTTCCTTGACTCCAGCGCCTCACGGTCGTAGCAAAGACTTCTGCGGTCTTTTGGACTTTCCGCTGAACAATCACAAAAGATGTATTCTCCCGTCTTCTTGTCATGTCCAATCACGTCCGGCTCACCGCCGGACCGTTCCATTTCGTTGAGTGACCACAATCGTTCCGGGTTCCCCTTGAGCTTTGCGTGTACTTGAGCCCATTCAAGACCTTTATGGCGGCTCATGGTCTTCTCAAAACGGGTCTTCAATACGCTGAGCAGCTCATCGCGTTGTTCCGGTGGCAAGTCCTTATTGCTGCTGTTCATGTTTCGCGCCCTTGTTGCTTTCATAGTGGTGGCTTTCCACTGCTTTTCCTGCATGCGATGCCGCCGGTTCGGTGAATGTCATTGCCAGTAGCTCCGCGCGCCATCCACGCTCCATTCTTGCCTGGACGGCGCCTTGAGGCAACGGCCGTTCGCCGGTGTGGGCTTCCCGATGGCCGGCGATCCGGGATGGAGCGACGTCAATGAGCCGGCGAAGCTTTCCGCCAAAGCCGTTTGCCGGCGCCGGCGCCAGCTCAGAACCACCAGCACTTCGGAGGGCAAGGACGGGTGTTAAACTCGGACTCTTGACGGCAGGCTCCTCAATCGCAATCGCCGGAGGCGCGGTGTGACAAAACCGATGGAATCCAGAAGGCAGTTTGTGCAAAGGTCCGGGAAGGGCGCCATAGGCGCTGCCTTGCTTTTGAGGGGAGCGAGGGCTTTGCAAGCGGCATTCCCGCTGGGCCTCGCGCCGGGTCTGCAGCTTTGGAGTATCAGAGAAGATCTGGCAGGAGACGAGACTGCAACGCTTCGCAAGATCGCCGGGATCGGCTATCGCGAGCTGGAGCATTACAGGATGCCCGAGTCGCCCGCGGAGTTCCGCCGGAAGTGCGAGGATGCCGGGTTGAAGTTGGTCAGTGCCCACTTTGATATGCCCTTCGAACAGTTCGGCAGCCAGAAGACCATCGACGGCGCGAAGGAAATGGGCCTTCAGTACACGATCGTCGTCTTTCCGGCGCTTCGATCCTTGAGTGGCGCGGATGCTCAGCGCTTGAGCTTCTCCGAGCTTAGCGCGCGGTACGAAAAGATCTCTCTGGACGACTACAAATGGAACGCCGAGCAGCTCAATCTGTACGGAGAGCGTCTGAAGAAGGCCGGGATGCAGCTTGGCTACCACAACCATGCCATCGACCTCAAGAAGTTCAATGGAGGTGTGGCCGGTCTTGACACCCTGATCCAGGGAACGGACCCGAACCTTGTCGTGTTCGAAATGGACTGTGCGCACGTGATCCACGCAGGCGCGGATCCGATTTCGTATCTGCGGAAGTACCCCGGCAGAATCCGCATGATTCACGTCAAGGATCTGAAGCCGGGTTACTCCATCTCGACGACGCTCGATACCGAGGACAAAGATACCGACGCCGAGATCGGCGCGGGCGTCATCGATTGGAGGCGGTTATTTGGCGTCATCAAACCGGGCAATCTCAAGCATTGGTTTGTGGAACAGGAAGGGAAGATGGATCATCCGCCCATGGAAAGTATCGCAATCTCTTACAACTTCCTCAAACAAATGTGACCGCGCCCGTCGAAGGCCGGGATGGGGCTCCTGGCGCCGGTTCCCGATCAGTTGCCGGAAACCTCAGGCCCGGCGCCAATGCCGGATCAGGCGCCACTCGGACACAATTGACGTCCGGGCCGCGTGCGGCCGGGAGCGAGAGGCCGGCAAGCACTCAACCTCAGGACGGCGCTGCCGTCAGAGGGCCGCGACAAGAGCACTCTCCCGGCCGGCTTCGCGTGCGGCGGGATAGGCATAAGGGCCCAAACGCAGCATGGGCAGGCCGGCAAAAGCCAGGGCGATGGCGAAGCAGACGAGCATCAGTTTGTACGAGCCTGTCCTGTCGTAGGAAATGCCCATGGCCAAGGGGCCGAGCCCTGCTCCCAGCATGAAGATCGAGAAAAAATAACCATAGATCTCGCCGAAGGAGCGCATACCCAAATAGCGAGACAGCAGGAAGGCGATCAGATCCACCTCGGCGCCGACGCCGATCCCGACGAGCACCGCGCCGAGCGCCGCTTCTTGCGGCCGCAGCGTTGTCAACAGCACGACGATTCCCAGCAGGGGAGCGAGATAGAACACGGCGGCGACGTAGGGTCCGTGGATGCGATCCAGCAGAAGGCCGGAGAGCAAACGGCCTGCAATTAAGGCAATGCCCGCGATGCCCACCATGGCGGTGGCGGCTTGTGGAGAGACTCCGCGGTCCGCCATCAGGGGGACCAGGTGAGAGATGACGCCCCCGGTTGTTCCGGCCACGATGAAGAAGGAGAAGGCAAGAGACCAAAATCGAGTAGTTCGCAACGCTTCCCTACCGGAAAGGCCGGGCATCCCGGCGATCGAGACCCTCTTCACAGCGGCCTGCTGGTTCGCGACCGGCCTGCCGACGAAGAATGCTACCGCAGGGAAGGCGAGAACGAAGGTCAGCACCCCGAGGCCTGCGTATGCCCCGCGCCAGCCGGCGATGCCGATCATCTGCTGTGTAAACTGCGGAACGAGAGCAGCGCCCAGGCCGACACCTGCCATGGCGATGCCGAGCGCGAGCCCGCGCTGGCGATCGAATCGTGCCGAGATGGCCTTGGCGTAGATCAGCGGCGTTTGACACGCTGCCCCCAGCCCCATGAGTGCGTAGAGGGCGGTGAAGGCCGCCGGAGACGCCGGGACCCACGCCACCGATGCGGTAGCGAGAGAAAACATTACGATGGCGGGGAGCGCCACGGCGCGAATCCCGAATCGATCTACCAGACGGCCGGCGATGGGCGTTGCGATCCCCGTCATCCAGAGTCCTACGACCATGGCGGAAGAGACCATGCCGCGACTCCACCCGAATTGCCGTGTGATGGAGGGCAACAGTGTCCCAATCGTGAACTGCATAACCGGACCGTTTCCGACCAGCAGTCCCACCACAGAAGCAACTACGATCCACCAGCGGCTCCTCAGCTCCAGCCCCATGCGGCGCTCTCCTCTATGCGATTCTGTTTCGGCTCATCTGTTCTCCAGGCCGAGCAGTTTTTCCGCATTGCGGAAGCAGACGTCCATGCGCTGCTGATCGTGAAGCGGAACGTTTTCGATAAAGCTCGCCGCTTCGGCGGCCGACTCAAATGGGTAATCGACGGAAAACATCACGCGGCCGGCGCCGAGGGCGCCGATCGAGCACAACAGCGGTTCGGCCGAGAACATTCCCGACGTGGTCACGAAGATCTGTTCCCGGATATATTCCGAAGGGCACTTCTTCAATTTCAGTCCGTAAATCGCGGCCCGACTGTCGAAGCGCCAAAGCAGGTAGGGCAGAGTCTCTCCCCAATGCCCCAGCACGAGCGTCACTCCCGGAAAGCGGTCGAGGATGCCGCCGAAGACCAGACGCAGCGTATGGGAGCCCGTCTCAACCGACCATTCCCACATGGCGCGCTTCAGCGCGGCGCATCCGGCAATGGCGGGATAACGGGAAACAGGATCCGCCGGATGCAGGTAGATCGGAGCCCCAATTCCCTCCGCGCGCTCCCAGAACCCATAGAACTTCGGATGATCGAAATATTCGCCGTTGGTGTGGCCGTGGATCATCGCTCCACAAAAGCCGAGGTCGCCTACACACCGTTCCAATTCGTCCGCGGCCGCGGCGGGATCCTGCATCGGAAGATGCGCAAGACCGGAGTAGCGGCGCGGCTGTTTCCGGATTTCGCCGGCCAGCAGGTCGTTTACTTCTCTCGCTCCGCGGCGCGCGACCGCCGTATCGGGTTCTCTTTGAACGCCGGGGCCGGCGAGGCTGCGTACGGATCGCTCGATTCCCGCCCGATCCATGGCATCGAGACGCAGGCTGCCGAAATCGAGGAGTTGGGCGCGCAGCCGGTTGTAGATCGCCGGGTCGATGTTGACGGCGGTCGGAGCCAAGTATTCCTCGAAGGCGGGCGTCAGGAAGTGCTCCTCGAGGGCTATTTTCTTTGTCGTTTGCATCGGGGCGGCTTCTCGCCTTGATTCCGATTGGACCCAGAAAAATCCCGTAAGGCGCGAGCGGTTCAGATTAGTTTAGCCCATCAAAGAACGGATCGCTCTCGATCCACGCGCCGACCGGATCTCGAAATCGGGCGCGGCTTGCGCTTTCACCTTCGGCCGGCGGCAACTGTATTGGCCGGTGTTGGGGGGTGAGTTTTCCTATCGGGGCGGGGAATGGTAAGATGGCCGGGCGGTACACCACCACGTTAGTGAGGTGCTGGATGATTGAGCAGGGGAAGGGCGCGGGATGGGCGGCGGGGCACGAAGAAGAGCGGCTGTCGTTTGAGCTGGTGAGGGTTGTCGAGGCGGCGGCGATGGCGGCGGCGCGGACGATGGGGCAGGGGGACAGGGACGGGTCCGACCAGGCGGCGGTG
>DAIDHC010000111.1 GCA_027452065.1 Bryobacterales bacterium | reverse complement strand
GCCCCGCAAACGCTGTACGCCGGCATCGAGAACGCCAACGACCCCTCCTTCGCCCTCCTCGGCGTATACAAATCGACCGACGGCGCCCAGTCCTGGACCCTCGTCTCCCGCTTCGGCTACTGCCTGAGCGCCTGCTGGTACGCCAACGTCCTCGGAGTCAGCCCCACCGACCCCAACGTGCTGTTCGGCGGCGGCGTCCAGCCCTACCAGTCCACCGACGGCGGCGTCACCTGGAACCACCTGCCCTTCGGCTTCAACATTCACGTCGATCAACACGCCGTCGCATTTTCCCAGGACGGCTCCATCGCTTATCTGGGCAACGATGGCGGCGTCTGGGCGGGCACCAATTCTTCGGCCGGCTTCAACTGGGCTTCCCTCAACGCGACGATGGCCATCACCCAGTTCTACCCCGGCTTCTCGATCCATCCCACGGACCCCACGATCTCCTTCGGCGGCACTCAGGACAACACCGTTCTTCGCTATTCCGGCGCGCTCCGCTGGAGCTCGGTCGGTTGCGGCGACGGCGCGGCCACCGCCATCGACCCCGTCCACCCCGACAACGTTTTCATCAGTTGCGGCGCCGTCCCCCCCGGAGGACCCGCTCCGGTCATCGCCAAATCCGCCGCCGGCGGCCTCCCCGGCACCTACGTCCGCGCCGACTCCGGCCTCAGCGCGACTGAGGGCGTCCCCTTCATCCCCTACATGACCCTCGACCCCTCCCAGCCCCAGAACCTTTACTTCACCGGCAACCGCAAGGTCTACCAGACCACCGACGCCGCCTCCCACTGGCTCGCCATCTCCCCCGACGTCACCGCCGGGTCCGACGGCCTCTGCGCCCTCGCCGTGTCGCCCTCCGACTCCAACACCGTCTTCTCCGGCTCCTGCGACGGCGTTCTCTCGCGCACCTCCAACGCCCTCTCGTCCACTTCCGCCACCTGGAGCACCGTTGGCGCCGGCCTGCCCGGCCTCCCCATCACTTTCGTTACCGTCGATCCCGCGTCCCGCTCCTCGGTGTATGTCACCACCGGAAACTTCGGCGGCGCCCATGTCCTCCACTCCTCCAACAACGGCGACACCTTCACCGACATCGACGGCGATCTGCCCGACATCCCCGCCGACGGCCTTCTGATCGACCCCGATCTCCCCTCCACGCTTTACCTGGCCACCGACATCGGCGTCTTCTGGACCAACAACGGCGGCGCCCACTGGTCTCCGCTCGTCGACGGCCTGCCCAACGTCGGCATCGACTCGCTCGTCTTTCACCGCGCCAGCCGCACCCTCCGCGCCGCCAGCCACGGCCGCAGCGTCTGGGACCTCGCCCTGCCCCTTTCCACGCTCAACCTCATCCCCACTCTCGCCGCCGTCAGCCCCACCACGGCCGCCGCGTCGCTTTCCTCGCTCGCCGTCACCGTCAACGGCACGAACTTCGTGAACTCGTCGAGCGTCCGCTGGAACGGCGCCAACGTCCCCACCACCTTCGTCAGCGCCACGCGCCTCACCGCCACCGTCCCCCAAGCGGCGCTCGCCACCAACGGCTTCGCTTCCGTTTCCGTCTCCTCGCCCGGCCCCGGCGGCGGCGTCTCCCCGTTTACTTATGTCAAAGTCGGGCCCGGCCCCGCCCTCTATCCCAACGGCGTGCTCAACGCCGCCGGTTTTGCCAACGTCGCCGCCAACGGCCTTGTCCCCGGCAGCCTGGTTTCCCTGTTCGGCCTCGACCTGGCGACTTCCACGGCCGCCGCCTCCTCCGCGCCTCTGCCCATCAGCCTCGGCGGCGCCGCGCTTTCCCTGAGCGGCACCACCGTCCCCGAACTGTTCGCTTCCGCCGGCCAGATCAACGTCCAGGTCCCCTGGGAGCTCGGCAATAGCTTCACCCCCACCGCCTCGTTCATCGTCACCACCGGGGGCATCGCCAGCCCGCCCCTGTCCATCCCGATTGGCTTCGTGAATCCCGGCATCTTCACCACCGGCCCCTCCGGCCAGGGCGCCGTCATCATCGCCAACACCAGTTCCCTCGCCGCCCCCGCCGGAGCCTTCCCCGGCTCGCGCCCCGCCAAACGCGGCGAATACATCTCGATTTATTGCACCGGCCTCGGCACCGTCGACAACCCTCCTCTCACCGGCTATCCAACGCCCGCCTCCCCCATCGCCAATACTTTGGTCACCCCCTCGGTCTACTTCGGCTCGGTCTCCGCCACCTCCAGCTTCTCCGGCCTCGCCCCCGGCTTCATCGGCCTCAACCAGGTCAACGTGAAAGTCCCGTCCAACGCCCCCACAGGGCCCGCCGTCCCGCTCTCGGTCAACGCCGCCGGCGTCGTCTCCAACACGGTTACCATCGCGATTCAGTAACGCGGCCTCCGGCGCTACTGCGCGGCCGGCACGAATACCCGCTCCTGGGTGATGATTTCCGTGTTCGGCACCTCGGTGGTGATCTTCACCCGCTCGAACTCGCCCTTCTTCGGCGCCTTGATCGCCAGCGTCGCCAGATACTGGTTCTGCAGCCGCTCGGAGATCTCCTTCAGCCACGGCGCAAACGACACCGGCGCGCCGAAGCCGAGGAAATACGACTCGGCTCCCGTTGCCTGGCTGATTTCCGCCAAATAGTTCTGCCCCCAGTTCATCGCCCAGAACGCGTGCCCGTAATGCCCGACGCCGGGCGTGTAGATCGTGTACACCAGTATCCCCGCCTTCAGAGCCTGGTCGATCGTTTCGTCCACATACGGATTCGCCGGCCCCGATCCTCCGAACCGGTCGATCCCGTCGGTGACCATCAGCACCTCCCGGCGCACCGGCGTCGCCGGCCATTCCTTAATGAGCGTCTCGAGCGAAAAATACGGGCTCGCCACCGCCATCGCGCCTCCCATCGGCAGCCGCAGGCTCTTGGCCACCGCGTCGTGATCGGTGCTCAGATTGTGCGCCAGCCGCACCATGCCGTTTTGCATGTATCCCACGCCGATCGACGTCGTCGCCGGCTGGTCCAGGATGAACGCCTTCAGATCGTCCAACTGCGACCCCAGGCTTTCGTCCGCCGCATCGTCCAGAAGGATGAAAAATTCCAGCCCCGCTTGGTCGCCCCGCAGCGGCAGCCAGTCCTCCACCTTCACCTTGTTCCGGCCCTGGTAAGCGGTTACCTCGCCCTTCTGGACCAGCGGTTCCTTCCGCCCGTGCTTGGTCTCAACAGTCGCGACCACTCTCACCACCGACTCCCCGCCCTGGTCCTGCGCCCAACCCAGGCCCGGAAATACGCCTACCGCGGTCACCGCCAGCAGCCACAACGCCCGCATGTTTTTTTCCTCCCGTTCAGATGGTACGGCCGGGCCTCAAGCCCGTCTCGTCTCAGTCTAGTCTTCCTTCGCCCCGCACGCCGGGGCCCACTTTACAGACGAATCCCGGGCCCGCCGATATACAGTTTTTTTTTGCCGCCAAGGCTACGACCAGTAGCTGCGGTCCAGACTCCGGTATTGCACCGCCTCGGCCACGTGCTTGGCCCCCACCGCCCCGCCCCCGTCCAGGTCGGCGATGGTCCGCGCCACCTTCAGCACCCGGTCGTGCGCTCGCGCCGACAGCCCCATCCTGCGCACCGCCATCTCGAGCGTCCGCTCCCCCGCCTCGTCGAGCGCGCACAACTGCCGCAGCGCCGTCGAAGGGATGTGCGCGTTGTAATAGCCCCGCGCCTCCTGCCTGGCCCGCGCTCCCTCCACCCGCTCCCGCATCTCCGCCGACCCCTGGCCCCGATCCCGCCCCCGCAGCTCCTGATAGGCAACAGCCGGCACTTCCACGTGCAGGTCGATCCGGTCCAGCAGAGGGCCGCTCACCTTGCCCAGATACCGCTGGATCACCGCGCCCGTGCACCGGCACTCGCGCCCGGTGTCGCCGTAATAGCCGCACGGGCAGGGGTTCATCGCGCCCACCAGCATGAAACGGGAGGGAAACTCGAGCGTCATGCTGCTGCGCGCCAGCGTGACCGCCCCCTCTTCGAGCGGCTGCCGCAACTGCTCCAGCACGTTCCGGGGAAACTCGGGCAGCTCGTCCAGAAACAACACCCCGTTGTGCGCCAGGCTCACCTCGCCCGGCCGCGGCGTGCCGGCGCCTCCGCCCAGCAGCCCGGCGTCGGAAATCGAATGGTGCGGCGCGCGGAACGGCCGCCCGGCGAGCAGCCCCGTCCCCGGCCCCAGCAGCCCGGCCACGCTGTGAACCTGCGTCGTCTCCAGCGCCTCGGTGAAGCTCAGCTTCGGCAGAATCCCCGCCAGCCGCCGCGCCAGCATCGTCTTGCCCGAGCCCGGCGGCCCGATCATGAGCACGTTATGCGAGCCCGCCGCCGCCACCATCAGCGCCCGCTTGGCCGACGCCTGCCCGCGCACGTCTCCGAAATCAGGAGTCTCCGCCTCCACTCGCTCCCGCGCCGCCCCTGCCCCGGCTTCCTCGGCCCGGAACCGCTCCGGCTCCCGCAAAAACTCGACCACCTCGGTCAGCCGCCGCAGCCCGTAGACCTTCACCCCTTCGGCCACCGCCGCTTCCGCCGCGTTCTCCGCCGGCACCACCAGATTCCGGATGCCCGCCTTGCGCGCGCACACCGCCATCGACAGCGCGCCCCGCACCGGCCGCAACCCTCCGTCGAGCGACAGTTCCCCGGCCAGCAAATGACCGTCGCTGGGGCCAACAGCGCCCATCGCCCCCAGAATCCCCAGCGCCATCGGCAGGTCAAACCCCGCCCCTTCTTTGCGCACGTTCGCCGGCGCCAGGTTGATGGTGACCGATTTATTCGGATAGCCGAAGCCGGAGTTGGCCAGCGCCGATTTGATCCGCTCGCGGCTCTCCCGCACCGCCGTGTCCGGCATCCCCACGGTGACGAAATCCCGCGCCGCCCCCGCCGGATACATGTCCACTTCCACGTCGATCAACTGCGCGTGAATGCCGAACAGCGCCGCGCTGCGCGTACGAAACAGTGCCATGAATTTTCCGGCGCCGCGGGCCCGCCGCGGCCTGCCCACACCAACTTCGCCGCACCGCGAACCCGCCGCGCCTGAAAACCCTAGTGCCGGGAGCGCCCCACTTCTCTTCCCCAATCTCACCCTACCGGCAAACCCCGGCCAGGGCTATACTCTCCTCATGCCGGTCCTCGAACGGGCCGAACGCCTCCGCCAGCCGAACAAACGCATCTTCCTCGTCCAATTCGGCGACCGCCCGTACTACACGTCCGAAGCCCGCGACTGCTGGCTCACCCCCGACGAACGCCGCCACAGTCCCGCCGCCCGGGGCCGCCATCACCAGCTCCCCTGGGCCGCCCTCCGCGCCATTCTGAATCACGCCCTGGTTGAGGAGCTCCAGACCTCCGGCTCCGACAAGCTTCTCAGCCTCGTCAAACGCTGCTCCTATCAAGGCGCCCACGCCGGCCCTCACGATGCCGCCTACCAGAGCGCCGTCAAAACACTCGACCAACGCCTCCGCTCCGCCTCACCCGCCCAAACCACCCTCGACAGCATCCTTTCCCGCCCCGAACAGGACGCCCTCGAAGACTTCGCCGCCCACTTCTGCTGGCTCCCCGGCAATATTTTCCTCGGTCCCGTCCACCGCATCGACGATCCGAACCTCAACCCCGACCGGAAGCCCTTCGAACACCCGCCCACGCACCGCGAAACCGCGCTCACCGGACTCTGGAGCCGGCTTTACTCCTCGCTCGCCGCCTCCGACTGGCCGGCCGCCACCGCCGATCTCGAAGCCATCGCCCGCGAAAAGCCCTGGCACAAATCCACGCTCATCCCCTACCGGGCCGGCGACTGGCGCGAGATCGCCATCGACGGCAATCCCTATTTCCGCAAGTCCTGAGCCCGTACGGCATCCGCCCGCGCCAGGTCCGTTGTCCAGGCCGCGGCCCGAGCGATCGACGTACCCGGCTACTTCAGACGACCCTGCGTCCCTGGATCAGACGGATAACCACCACGACCAGCGCGATAACCAGCAACAGGTGAATCAGCCCGCCCAACGTGTAAGAAGTGGCCAGACCCAGCGCCCACAACACCAGAAGAATTACAACAATCGCCCAAAGCATGTTATTCACGCTCCTTTCCAAGAATCGTTTCGACTGTGTTCCCAGCAACTGGGAGTCCAGATAGGCTGAGGCGCCCTCAGCGGGCCTGATCGCGCTGAGATCCCAAGGTTTTTGTGTAAACCTTGTTCAACTCGACGCCCCAAAACAATAACAGCGCCGAGTAATATATCCACAGTAAGAAGACCATCGGCGAGCCCGCCGCGCCATATGTTAAGCCGAAGCTGGTATGCGCGAAGTAAAGCCCGAGTGAGTCCTTGCCCAGCACAAACAGCATTGCGGTGATCGCGGCTCCGGGCGCGACGTCGCTCCACTTCAATCGAACGTCAGGTACGGTTTTGCACAGCACCCCAAACAGCACCGCGATCACCAGATACGACAGCGTGAGCGTGGCGGCCCGCGGCACCGAGATCCTCATTGCTCCGATCCAAGCGTCCAACGCCAGAGAGACAAGGAGCAGAAAACCCGTGGCCAGCACGGTCGCGAACGAATAGGAGCGGTCCTTGAGCAGACGAATCATGGTGGCGGCGCGGCTTCGATCCACGGGAAGCGGAACACCCCAGATGGTATTCATCGCGTCGTGCAATTCCACCAACACAGAGGAGGCGCCAAACGTCAACATGGCCAAGCCCGCCACAGTGGCGATCACGCCGGTCCGGGACTGGCGGGCGGCAAGGATGATTTGCTGAACCGTCCGCGCCAGTTCAGGCCCGGCCAAGCCTTGGATTTCCGACGCCAGCTTGCCTTGCGCGGCCTCCTGCCCATAAACGACGGCGGCCACGGCAATCGCGAGCACAGCCGTGGGCGCCAGCGACAGCAGCGTATAGAATGCGACGGCAGCGCCGAGGCGCGGCCCATTGTCGTTGATCCATTCGCTCGACGCACGCCGGCACAGGCCCGGCATCGTCTTGAGCAGACGCCATGCGGCGCTGTCCCTGCCGCGAGAGGCATTTGGCTGCAGTCGCGTAAACACTTTCCCCCTGTCACATTCTTATCCGGTCCCGGCCGAGGATACCATGCCGTGCAAAAATTGCGCGAGACTCCGGACCCCGGCGCCGGAACCGTGCGCCAATTACCGCAAATTCCGGGCCATCGTTACCAGCGTATTCCTAGTTTCTCAACCGTTCCGTATCGCCCTCGTTGACCACCGAAACACCCATCGGCTCCTTTGATTTCAATTCCGGCTTCGCCGGGAAGCTGCGGTAAGTCATCCGGACAGACGATACCCGCATCCCCCGCGCCACCGGGCGCCAGCGCTCAAAATGCAACTTACGGGCCGAAAGGATGAATTGGCATACCTGTTGCAGGTGGCTATATAGTCGTCGCGGGCTCGAACGAGCATGGCAGGCGGCGGGAAGAGGTGAACAATGAAACTGACTCTTGTGGCTGCTTTAGCGATCACGCCATTGCTGGCGAAAGACACCGAACCGGCGGACCGGTTGCAGGAGGCCGCCAGTGTCATGTCCGAGGTCATGTCGGCGCCGGACAAGGGCATCCCTCAGGACCTGCTGGGAAACGCCCACTGCATCGTGATCGTTCCTTCGCTGAAGACGGCAGCGTTCGTATTTGGCGGAAAGTATGGAAAGGGTTACCTGTCGTGCCGTAACAAAGGCGGCGCGGGCTGGTCCGCGCCCGGCGCGGTCCGCATCGAGGGCGGCAGCGCCGGCTTCCAGATCGGCGGCTCAACCACCGATCTGATCATGCTGGTGATGAACGAACGCGGCGCCAGCAAATTACTCTCCAGTAAGTTCACATTAGGCGTGGAAGGCTCCGCCGCGGCCGGCCCGGTGGGGCGCACGGCAACGGCTCAAACCGACGCCCAGATGCACGCCGACATTCTCTCCTGGTCGCGAACGCAGGGGCTGTTTGCCGGCATTGCTCTCGAAGGCGCCACTCTTCGCCAGGACCTCGATGACAACGCGACGCTTTACGGCAAGAAACTCGAGAACCGTACCATCGTGACGAGCGGAGTAACTCCGCCCAAGTCGGCCGCGAAACTACTCGCTCTGCTGAACAAATACTCGGCCAGGGAACGCTAGCACGAACCAGGGTACGGAGGGCTCTTCAGGGTGGATGCGCGACGGCGAATCTGGCATGGCCTGTTTCTCCCGCTCATCGGGTTGGCGCTGGTAGTCCGGGCGGCGCCGGCCGAGCCGGGCCAGGCTTTGCCTTCGACTCCGTCCGAAATCGACGCCGGCTTTCGTCTGCTGTACGAACTGCAGCCGGAAGCCGGCCGTGCCCAGTTTGCCCTCTGGCAGGCGGCCCATCCGCAAGACCCTTTGGGCAGCGCCTCGGAAGCGGCCAGTTACTTATTTGAGGAGTGCTACCGCCAAGGCGTCCTGACGTCCGAGTATTTTTTCGATAACAAGCGTTTTCTGGGTAAGGTAGCGATCAAGCCGGACCCGAAGATACGCGCCGCCTTCTTCGCCGCGGACCTCAAGGCGCAGGATCTGGCGCGCCGCGGGTTGGCGAAGGATCTCAATGATGTGAACGCCTTGTTCGCCATGACACTCAGCGTGGGCATGCAGGCCGACTATGCCAGCTTGATCGACAAGCAGCAAATGAAAAGCCTGGCCATGATCCGCGATGCGGACAAGTTTGCCAAGCGGCTGCTTGCCTTGAACCCGGACGCCGCCGATGCCTACCTTACCCTGGGCGCCGCGAATTACATCATCGGCAGCCTGCCGGCACTGAAGAGATTTTTCCTTCGTATCAAGGGAATCAGCGGCGATAAGGCGAGCGGCCTCCGGCAGCTCGAAATCGCCGCCGTGAAGGGCCGCTACCTGCGCCCATTTGCGAAAATCCTTCTCGCGCTGGCAGCGCTGCGCGAGAAAAAACCGGAAATTGCTCGCGTTCAACTGAAGGAGCTCGTCGCGGAGTTCCCCGAAAATCCGCTCTTCGCCAGCGAGCTTGCCAAGCTCGGAGCCGCTCCCGCGGCTACGGCCGCACCCTAGCCGCCTGTCGCCGCGGAACACTCCGGGCGGCTCCGGTCACGGCGTCTTTGTGTGCGTGGGCTCGATTTCCCAGACCGATGTTTCGTCGTCCAGGGAGCCGGCGAAGTCGACCCAATCGTCCAGCCCCCGCGTGCCCGGTTTGGGATTCGATTGAATCACAGTTCCGTAATCCAGACATCGGGACGCACCCAGAAGCGCGCTATAGAACCGATAGCAGTTGGGCTTGCCGGTTGGGATGCATCGCCAGTATTGACCGGCGGGATATTCAACACCGGCCAGGTTGGTTGTGTAATTCGCCATCTGCGCAAAATAGCGTTTAGGTCCCGTCCGTTCTCTCGAGAGCCCGTACCCGCCTTGCGAAACGCCCAGGAGCAGGCGGAAGGTGTCGATCTCGCCGGGCCCGCGGGGCATCGTACTCCACTGATAGACGATTCTCCACCAACCGCCGCCCTGGCGCTCGAACAGCCATCCGTCGAGCCGGGCGAAATCAACCGTCTTCGCGGGCACGGGAGGAAAGGCGCCCAGGGTCGTGCTATCGGGAGGCAGATCCGTAAACAGACCCGTATCCTTGGCGCTCTTGCGAACGATCACGTAGTCTTTAAATTGGGGATAAGATTTGAACACGCGGGAGTTGCTTCGGATGACATAGTAGGCGTTCTCTTTGATCGGAGATTCATCGTAGTAGTTATCGCCGGTCAGGTATCTTCGCTCTCTGGCGGCGTCGGTGACAAACTTCCTGGCCGCGGCCTCGACGGCGTCCCAGGTCGTCAACCCGATCTCGATGCTGATCGCCAGATCGGACGGATCCCTGGAGTCGAGGTGGCCGTCCATCTCGGTCTTCAGGGCGGCCAGGTCGCTGGCGAGGGCGGCCCAATGGTCGTTCATCTCAGCCAGCGGGGCCACGACGGCGCCCAGTTGCGGCGCGGCGGCCCGGCCGATGACGTTCTTCCGATACCACTCCTCCCTCTCCCGTAATTCCTGTCCGTAGGCATAGCCGCCCGGCGGCTTCTGGAGAGCCGGCGTTGCCTTCCTCTGGAGGTCGGCGGCCAGGGTCAGGGTGGAGAGCGCGTGGAGATCGCGCTTCACGGATGCGGTGAGCGCTTCCCATTGCCCGAGCTTTTGCAGCAGCACACCGGCCGTTGCGTCGAAGGCCTGGCGGGCGCCCGCGGGATCCTGGCGACGCCGGTCGACGGCGGCCTTCAGATCCGTGAGAAGGCCGCGCATCTGGCCGGTGGAGAGCTGGGAGGCAAGCTGCTGGAGATCGCCGAACGTGTGCGACCCCCATTGCCGGCAGGCTTCCCGGAGCTTGGGGTAAACCGGGATCGTGCTGAAGTCGTCGAACAGGGCCGCGTCGGAGGCGGGAGGCGGATAGCGGTCGAAGCCGACCGTGAAGACGAAGCGATTGATATCGGTCCAGACTTTCGGGTCGGCCCGGAACAGTTCCAGGCCGCCGGATTTGCCGGCGCTGAAGTTGTAGGACTTCTTGTGGGCCGCCTGCGCGGACAAGGTGGCGGGCGCGCAGGCGTAGAGCAAGCCCGCCAGGGCCGCCGCGAGGATGCGGCGGCGATGCGTTTGCTTCCGGTGGGATTTCGGTTTGGACATCGTTGGCCTTTGCGGTGGCGCGCCTATTGTGCGGCTGAGCCGTGGATTATCGCTTCCGGGCCTTACCGACGATGGTGAGATGGACCGCGGACAGTCCGTCGAGAGCCTGAGCGTCCCGGTTGTCGATTCTCAGCGTCCAGGTCGAGAACGGCGTCGGCTGCACTTCGGTGAAATTCTCCTCGTATTTCGGGTCCCATTTCGCGCCGTAGGTGAATTTGAGCTCGACAGGCTCGCCGTCGTAGGAGACTGATTGATCCAGCGAGTGATCCAGGAAGCTTCTCTCGCTCGCCAGGGTGAGGGAGATGCCGTCGGCGGCGTTGGGTGTCACGCCCTCGAGACGGATCTCCATTTTCGCGATCCGCACCAGATCGTAGCTCTTGAGCCTGGGATTGTCGAGATGGATCGCGATCTTGGCCGACCCGAAGTCGCGCAGGTTTTTCAGAACGCTCTCGCCGGTGAACACGAGAGTCTCCTTGAGATCGCCCCGCAAGACCCATTCCTTGGCGGGCGTGACCTTTTCCCTGTCCATCGCCAGGTAGAGCGCGTCCATCTGGGTGCTATTGGCGGGGATGGTGGCGCGAGTTGCCGGCAGCGTCATTCCCTCATAAAAGAAGGAGGAGCGGAAGCCCCAGAGCGTGGTGAAGAAAGCGCGGCCCATAGCTTGCAGCCGGTCGTTGTTCTCGGCCTCGAGAGCCTTCTTCGCCGCCGCCTGGTCTCCGAGATTCTGCTCGAGCGAAGCCAGCTCTCCTCGTTTTTTGGTGACGGAATCCTTTCTCAGAGTCAGCGTTCCCACCTCGCGCACGCACTGGGCCATGTTGGCCTGCTGATCGGCCAGCAGCCGTCCATAGATGACCAGCTTCTCGAGGCCGGCCCTGTACTCGGCGGCCGCCTTGTGCACCTCGACGGCGTATTTGCCCTTCTCGATTCCGACGAACCTGGTGGTGGCGTCCACCAGGAATGCGTCCCAGGAGGCTTTCGCCTCCACCGGGTCCATGGAACTGGCCGCCGTGTTCACCAGCGCGCCGATCTGCTCCGGGTTCAGGATCCCGGACTGGCTCAGCGCCTTCGCGCCCTGATAAAACTTCTGCATTCCTTCGAAGGCGATCTTGAACGAGTTCACCATCGCATCCCGGGCATCCTTGTCCAGCGCCGCCACCGACTTCACCATGTGCGGGATCCAGCCGCCATACATGGCCTTCAGCACGCCGAAGGTTTTCTCGAGCGTACCGGCGTCCTTCCACGCGGCAGCCTTCTTCACCAGGTCGGCGGGATTGGCCGCCGCCAGCGATGCCGGAGTTCCCGTCGCGGCGAAGATGGCGATGCCGATGCCGATCTGCGCGACGGCCGTGGTAAGTTCGAAGGCCGCGGAAACGAGCTTGTCGATGGTGTCCAGCTTGAGCTGCAACTGAAGATTGCGCTCGGAGAATTCATTGTCGAACTTCTGATCCTCCATCTCCTTGCCGGCGCGCGCCACCGCCTCCACGGCCTTCTTCAGCCGTACTCTTGCGTCGTCGATCCGGGTGTCCAACTCCGCCAGGTCGATCCCGTCGCGCTGCCGCCAGACTCCCACCACTTGCTGGGCGACCTGGGAAATCTGGCCGCCGATTCCCTCCAGGCGCGCCTTGATGTCGGAATCCCGGGCGCTGGCCAACTGTTTGCTTGCCATCTCGAGATAGCGGACTCGCGTCTCGCTGGGAACCCGGTGGACCAGCGGCGGATTGCCGCCCGGAACCGGCGCCGGCAGCACCCGCTCCAGCGCGTCGGCGGCCTGGAAGAGCGAGATCAGATCGGTGTTCGGATAGGTTGACCATCGGATGAGCCACTTCAAAATCGAGCGCGCCAGTTCGAGCTTCGGCGGCTCGGGAAGCGGGTCCTCGATCAACCCGGCGGCCAGTTCGAAGGAGCTCTTCAACAAGTGATGCAACGGCCGATTCTTATCGAGCAGATTCAGCGGGAGCCTGGGTGTGAAGCGGACCAGGTTGACATCGCCTTCGGACTTTTCGAGGACATAGGCCACAAAATCGAGGCCAGGGGAAATATGCAGGGACTCGGCCGGCTTGGGATTCTTCGGAGATCGCGACCGGATCTGGAAGTCGCCGGTCATTTCGCCGACCAGAAACTGAGCCTGGGTGGCTGCCGTGCGTTTGGGTTCGTCCTTCAGGTCCAGGACAACCGGTTCCCCGCCCTCCACCTCGAGACGCCGCGCGACGACGCGGAGGACATGGAGAGGGTCGCGAAGGCCGCCCTTGAAATCGCGCGGGATCCGGACGACATCGGCAAAGATGGAGAGCGCGTCGACTTTTTTCACGATCGCCTCCTCGACGGCCGCTTTCAGATCGACGGTCATGTCCATCTTTTCCCGGGCCGACAGGCGGCCGGAGGCGGGGGAGAACTCCGCCAGCGAGGGCAGGCGCCCCCCGGCCTTCAGCCCGGCTACGGCGGAATCGTAGGCGGAGGGGGAGATGGATACGCCGCTCATTGGACAATCTCCCGATACGCGGGCGAGTTTGCGAATTCGGTGAGCGACTGGACCGCTTCATCGACCGTCTCCGCCTTCCGGATGGTCGCGTTCAAACGGAACTTGTCGGCCTGTTTCCCCAGCGCGGACCAGGTGTTCTTCGACGCCTCCAGATCCGTGCCGACGAAAGCCCATTCGCTCGCCGTGGCTTCGCGCTCGGCCGAGGTGAGGGTTCCCTCGGGGCCGACGAGAGATTTGAGATCGGACGTCAGCGCCGCCCACCCGTCTTTGAGTTGGGCGACAGGACCAAGGACCTTCTTGACCTCCGTCTTGGTGTCTTTGGTCAGGTCCATCATGGTTTTGAAAAGTGCCATAAACTTTTCCTTGATGTCCAACTTACCCTGGAGTTCCTTGGCATCCTCCACCAATTTGGCGATCCTCTCCCGCACTTTCCCCATGTCGATGCCGACCCCGAGCAGGACGCCGATCAACACGAACGGTCCCAACCACGGAATCAGCAGATAGAGCGGCGATGTTCCGAGAACGATCGTTTCGTCCTTGTCCTTCTTCCGCTTTGTCTCCAGCTCCTCTTCGCACAATTTCAATTGTTCCTTGAGTGCTATGACGTCGGCGCTTTCGTCCCCGTATTTCTTCTTATAATCCCCTTCGTGCCTGTTGAAGTCCGCTTCGGCTTTGAGGAGGCTGTTGTGGAAACCGGTGAGCTTACCGTGCAGCAAGTCCGCCCGCTCGGAGCGCATCTCGGCTTCTTTCAACAATCTTTTGAGGCCCTTGATGATGGTGTTCTTGGCTTCCACGGGGAGTGAACTATCGGCTTTGTTATATTCGTCAACCGTCTTAATGATGAGGGTGAAGATAGGAGCAGTTACTCGCTGATAGTTCACGATATCGTCGGCCAGGTTGACCATGCCCGGTTTGATGTCGTTCCAGAAGACGCCGCAGGAGTCCGCCAACTCCTTATAGAGCTGCGTGGTGACGCCGAAATCGCCGGTCCATTCCGGGTCCTTCGGCGATTTGAGTCCCAGTCTCGCCGCCATCAGCTCCGGCGTCGTGGGGTTGTCGTAGATCGACATGAGCGCGAACGATTGAATCTTGAACCAATCGTCTTTGCTCAAGAAGCTCATTCCTTCCTGGATCTGGTCGGTTGGTATTTTTGACATAAAGAGAACTCCTTTTGGCGTATCAGTATGGAATTACATTTCAGCACGGACATCGCGCCTGTGCCGGTATGGGCGGCGAACTCTCCGCCGATACCGCCAGCCGCGCTGCCGGCCATAGGGAGCGAGAATGCGTGTGTCACGTCGATGACTGGACGGGCGGCCCGTTCTTCCGCCGTCTACCCTCAAGCAGGCCGTCCATGCGGGGCTCGGGCGCTTGAAGTATCCGTCCGGAACGGTAACGCGATGCGGCCCGGCCGGCTGCTCGAACAAGCGCGGGAGATCTTTTCCGGCCATCCCCGCGGATAGAGCCGCCGCGTTCGCCGTGTGCCGCCGCGGGACAGTAAGTTCCGCACCGCGCCGCTTTCGACTGTCTATGGATTTCATCCGACGGAGACGCCTCGCGGCAATCCTGTAACGACCGACGCGAGAAGTATAGCGCAAGCCGGCCGGCCGCAAACCGTAATCCGCTTTACCGAAAAAACGCGCGGCGGATTTCAGAACACCGCGACTCGTCCCGCGCGCGGGGGCGGCTTTCGAACTGTTGCCCGACAGCCGGGATGTTCACCATCGGCATGTGCCGGCGCCGAGACTCCTCCGCACTTTTCGACCACGGCGCCTCAGCATCTCTCGCCACTCAGAATTGCTTTTCCTAACTAAGATTGACTTAGTGAACGAGTCTCATTCCGTTCGCAGGCCAGCCTTGAGACCCATCTCAGCCTTCGTCGTTGCGGCGGTGTTTTCCGCCGTCCACGTCCACACACTTACCGTCGTTCACGCCCTCGGCCGCAGCGGCCGTATGTACTCCCGGCGGGCGGCATCCGGGGCCGATCATTCTCACCGCCGCCGGTGCTATTCAGGGGGTGACCCGAGGCGGCGGCAACGGGAATGGCCGCGCCGGAGGCGTTAGCTGCGCCGGTGCTCTCTTGCTTCTCGCTCGATCGGGCCAACTCAAAACGTACGTTAACTTCGTCGAACTTAGGCCCGCCGGACCCATTCCTCCAACCCGGCCTGAGACAGGATCGCGGCGGCATCTTTAGTCAGGCTGCGCGACCTTGCCGGCGCGCATGCCGGGACGATCACGCACTGCCGAAGGGCGCGGAATCTCGAGTTCCGGTTTGCGGGCGACGCCGGACCCAGCCGGCTGCAGGCACGCCGGGCGGTCCCAGTCGTGGTGCGCGAGCCGGGCATCGCGAGCGATCGCGGGAACAAGCGGCGTCGATTTGGTTATCGTCTTGCAGCGTCCGGTGCGATGGCTCGCATCGTTTCGGTTCTGCCAATTCTGGCATTGTGCTGCGCCGCCGCGCGCGCGGCTGCGCTGGTGCCTGTTCCCAGTTCGCCGCAGCCCCTTCTGCCGGCTCCCGGCCTGGAGGCCAATCAAGGGCAGGCCGGCGCCGGCATCCTGTTTCTCAGCCGCACTACGACCAGCAGCATCGCCGTCACCGCGCAATCCGTGTCGTATTCGCCGATGGGCGCCACTCTGGCGCTGGTGTCGAGTAATCCGAACCCAACGGTGAGTTACTCCGACCCGCTGCCAGGCTTCGTCAACGCCTATGCGGGCGCGGACCCGGCGAAGTGGGCCACAGGGATTCCTCGGTACAGCAAGGCAACGCTTGCCGCCATCTACCCCGGCATCGACGCGCAATACACGGTGGACCCGAGCGGCATCCTGACGTTAAACCTGACGTTGGCGCCGGGCGCGAATCTCAACGCAGTGCAGTTCTCGACTCCGCAGGCGGAATCGGTCTCGGCCTTTCCGAACGGATCTCTGTTCGCGAATTTTTACCCAGGCGGTGGGGTTCGACTCCTGATCCTCAATGTTGCGGCGTCTCAAACGGGTCCTTCCGGGCAGACGAGCCCGAGTGCGAATTTCACGGTGCTTCAGGGAACCAATTTCGGTTTGTCGGTGCAGGGGATCGATTCCACCCTGCCCTTGCAGATCGCGATCCAATTGAACGGGGGGCTTGGTGTTGGCTACCAGGACTCAATCGTTCCGCTCCAACGGGCCACCGATCCCGTCGGCAACACTTACTATGTAACCGCTGTTGCGGACGCCGCCGGAAAGACGCCGCCGTTTCCCGCCATTTCGGGTACCGGATGCGGCAATGAGATCGACTACCCCATCTTATGCACGGACGTGGCGATATCCAAATATTCGGCAACGGGCACGCTGGAGTTCATCACGTACCTGGAGGGCGGAGTCAACGAGGCGCCGGGGTTTGCCGGATTCACTCCGGATGGCAAACTGGCGGTGGCGGGGACGACCGATTCCGCCGATTTCCCCGCGACGGCCGGGGCGCTCCAAATCACCTATGCCGGCCCGCCGGCCGCGCCTGCCGAGTCCTCTACCCCCGTGGGCGGAGATTATTTCGCCGCGATCCTCGATCCCTCGACGGGACGCCTGCAGTCGGCCACGTTTTTCGGGGGTCCCAATGCGGATACGCTGGGCACGGCGGCAATCGGCGGCGACGGATCGTTTTATTTTCTGCCGGCGTCCCTGACCGGAACGAGTGCCGGGATGCCGGTTTCGAGCGGCGCACTGATGGCGGCGTGCCAGGGCGACCCTTGCTTGAACGGCTACGCCGCGCGGCTGAGCCCGGACCTGGACAAGCTGATATACGGAACGTATCTGCCAGGCACGTCTCAAGCCACCGCGCAGTTGTATTCGGATGGCAGCGTGTATTATGCCGGAACGGCCGAAGCCGGTTTCCCGGTCACGCCCGGCGCCTACCAGAGGCAGAACGCGGGCGGCTACGACGGCATCGTTGCCCGGCTCGATGCCACGGGCAGCAAGTTAGTTTTCGCCACGTACTTCGGGGGGCCGGAGACGGATTGGATTCTCAGCATCGCGCTGAGTCCCGACGGCAGTGTGTGGGCGAACGTGATCTCCTTTCTTCAATGCTGCCACAGCGGTCCGCTGCAACTGATCCATCTGGACGGGAGCGGGTCGCGCCTTCTGGCGGACGTGCCGGTATACGGGGACGCCATGGTGGTGGACGCGGCCGGGAATCTGGTGGCTCTGGCAGAAGGAAGCATCGCCGTCTCGCCGGGCGCGATTCTGGGCGGCTCCTGCGGCGGCCCGGCGTACGTCAGGCTGAGCCCAACGGGCCAGCAATTGTTCGCGACGTATCTTCCCGGTGGAAGCGAGGTGAGTTTCGATGGCGTGGATGCGCAGGGCGACCCTTATGTGGACCTTCCCACGGGCCGCGTGCAGGTGGTGGAGAACCAGCCCGCGCCGGCGTCGGTTGGATGCGTGGTGGACGCCGCCAGCTTCCTGCAGTACGGGAACCCGCCGGAGATCTCGCCCGGCGGCATTGTGACGCTGTTTGGGAGCGGCATGGGGCCAAGCGAAGGACTAGGGGCGCAACTGACGAACGGACAACTGACCACATCGCTGGGCGGCACCGAGGTAATGGTGAACGGTGAGCCGGCTCCGCTGTTGTACGCCTCTTATGGCCAGGTGAACCTGATTCTGCCGTATGACCTGCCGGTGGGGACAACGGCCACGATTCAGGTAGTCACGAATGGCACGACGCTCAACGAACTGGCGAATTTGCAGGTTGTGGCGGCCCATATCAGCGTGTTTCAACTCAACGGAGCCGCTGTCGCTTTGAATCAGGATTACTCGGTGAACTCGGCCCGGAACCCGGCGCAGCCGGGGTCGACCGTGATGCTGTTCGGCACGGGAGGCGGGCAGACCTCGCCGCCCAGCGTGGCGGGCGGAGTGACACCGTTAGAGCTGCGGCCTCTGGTGATCACTCCACAAGCGGCGATCATCGACCTATACCCGATGCAACCGCCGGCTCTCTTCCTGAAAGTGGAGTTCGCCGGGGCGGCGCCGGAGCTGCTGTCCGGTGTGACGCAAATCAACGTCACACTACCGGCAACCATTCCGCTCGCGCCGGGCTATCCGCCGGGCACGCTGCCGTTGCAGGTGGTCGAACCGGGGATGACGACTGACCAGGTCGTCACGATATTCGCCGCTGCGCCGCCTACGCCAACCCCGGCCAGCGGAGTGGCGCGGTAGTTTCCTTTTTGGGCGCCATCATGGGACCCGAGGACGCGGCGGCGCAACCATGCCGGGCAATAACCCGCCGGGCGGAATTCTCCCGAGCGGCAGGCGCTCTCCATTTCATGCGGCACCAGCACATCCCCCGGGCATCGGCGCCGGCCCGGCCCGGTCAAAGGCGGCGCCTCGCGGCCACTCCTCCGTCGGGCAGGGCCGCTTTTTCTAAATCTTGCGCTCGCGGCGTTCATCGTTCGTATGACGCCGGCAATGCCTGAGCAACGTTCCGGCTGTCCTGAGGGCTTGGATCGAACCAAGTGAGGCGAGAAGCGTGGCACGGCCAGAGGAGCAGCGGCGAGCGAGGCGATGAAACCAAAAGAACGAACACAGCGCGGCAAGCCGGCCGAGCCGCGGACATCCACGTTGAGGACGCACGTTGAGCGGTACGCCGCCGGCAAGGCGCTGCGCGAGACCTGCCCCCGAACGTCGCACGCCGCCTGGAAACCGCCGGCCGGCCGGCCGGACGCCGTCCAATTGGTGTTGGAGGCGGAGAAAGGGCGATTGCCGGACCTGCTCCCGCTCCGCCACGGGCGCATGGCCCGGTCGGCGTTCACGTTTTTCCGGGGCGCGGCACTCACCATGGCGTCCGATCTGGCCTCCACGCCATCCACCGGTGTGCGCGTACAGTGCTGCGGCGACGCGCACCTGTCGAATTTCGGCGGCTTCGCAACACCGGAGCGGAGGGTCCTGTTCTCGATCAACGACCTGGACGAGACGCTGGAGGCCCCGTGGGAGTGGGACCTGAAGCGCCTCGCCGCAAGCTTCACCGTGGCTTGCCGGGACAACGGCCTGAGCGATGCCACGGCGCGGGACGTCACCACGGTTTGCGTTCGCACCTACCGTCAGTCGATGGCCGAGTTCAGCCAGATGAAGACACTGGAGCTGTGGTACCAGGGGCTTTGGGCTGACGACCTGGTGGCCGGCATCAAAGATCCTGCCTTGCGCCAGCGAGCTCTCAAGCGCCTGCAAAGGGAACGGGCCAAGAGCATCGCCGAGGACATTTTTCCCAAGCTCGTCGAACATCAGGGAGACATGCCCCTTATCAAGGACCAGCTCCCCACCATCTTTCACGTCAAGGGGCATCGCCCGGGGGAGATCGTGAAGATTGTACGGGACACGCTGGACGCCTACCGCGCTACCCTCGCTCCCGCAACCCAGTCCCTGCTGGCCCGCTACGAACTCCGGGACATCGCCATGAAGGTGGTGGGGATCGGAAGCGTCGGCACCTCCTGCTGGGTATGCCTGTTCATGGCCGGCGAGGACGATCCGCTGTTCCTCCAGGTCAAGGAGGCCCGCGCCTCTGTGCTGGAGCCTTTCGCGGGCCGGAGCGCGCTGCCCAACCACGGCCAGCGCGTTGTCGACGGCTACCGGCTCATGCAGCCTGCCAGCGACATGTTCCTGGGATGGACACGCGGCGCCGGAAACCGCCGCCTCCACTACTTCGTCCGCCAACTCCGGGACATCAAGATCAGCCTCCGCGTAGAGACCTTCGGCTCCCCCGAGATGAACCTTTACGCGACATGGTGCGGCAGGGCCCTCGCGCTGTCGCACGCGCGCTCCGGGCAAGCGGCCGTGCTCAGCGGGTACATGGGTACCAGTGACGCGCTGGACCGCGCCATCGCGGCCTTCGCCACCGCCTACGCCGACCAGAACGAGAAGGATCACGCGGCTCTGGCCCGCGCCATCCGCGGCGGGAAGGTGAAGGCGGTGGTCGAAGCGGCTAACTGAGCGGCCGCGACGGGAGGCTCCGGCGGCGCCGCTGAAGCGGGCCGCCATCGAAGGCTAATCCTGTTCCCGCAAGAGCGGAACGCTCCTCCCCATTCCACCCGCGCCCGCCACCAGCCCAACGCCCAACACGCCCGCCACCACCGCCGATATCAGAAACGGCACAACCCCCGCCGGCCCCCACAACAGCCCCGCCCAGACGCCGGCCACCACCCTCGCCGCGCCGCCCGCCCCCTGGAAATACCCCAGCGCCGCGCCCACGCTCTCCTCCGGCGCCAGGCTCGACACCCACGCCTTCCCCACGCCGTCGGTGAGCGCGGTGTAGGCTCCGTAGAGCGCGATCAACGGCCACGCCCACGCCGCGCTCCGCGCCAGCCCGAACCCGGCCGACACCACCGCGAACACCGCCAGGCCCGCCCCGTATACAACCGGCTTCGGCCACCGGTCCGCCAGCAGCCCCGCCGGATAACTCAACCCCGCGTAGCACACATTGTATAGAGTGTATGCCGCCATCACCTCCGCAAATCCCAGCCCCAGCGCCTTCATCCGCACAATGATCAGCGCATCGGGAAAATTCGCCAGCCCGAAGGCCGTGGTCACCGCCAGCACTTTCCAGTACCGCCGCGGCAGCCCGCGCCGCCCGCCCCGGTCCTCCGTCTTCGGCCGCCGCGGCCCCTCCCGCAGCCACCCGGTCAATGCCGTGCTCACCAGGGCCGGCGCCACCGCCGCCCAAAATAACGGCCGCATCCGATGCCCCAGCGCCTCGTACAGCGCCAGCCCGATCAGCGGCCCGGCCACCGCCCCCGCCGTGTCCATCGCCCGGTGAAACCCGAACGCGCGCCCCCGGTCCTCCGGCGCCGTGTCCGCGGCAATCAGAGCATCCCGCGGCGAGGTCCGCAGCCCCTTGCCCGCGCGGTCCACCAACCGGCACGCCAGAAAATACGGCCAGCTCCCCACCAGCCCCATCAAAGCCTTCGCCACCGTCGACAACCCGTACCCGGCCGCCACCAAGCCCCGCCGCCCTCTGCGGTCCGCCAGCCTCCCCGACACCCCTTTCAACACCGCCGCCAGCCCTTCCCCCAAACCTTCCATCACCCCCACAACCGCCGCCCCCGCCCCCAACTCCCCGATCAAAAACAACGGCAGCACCGGATACAGCATCTCCGACGCCACGTCCTGAAACAAACTCACCCACGACAACACCACCACGTTCCGCGCCAGCCGTGCCCTCGCCCGGTTCAATTCCACCGCCCTCCGCCTTCACGATACTCCGCCCGGGTTCCCGCAATCGCTATGCTGGCCTCAAAGGAGTCCGCATGCCTTACGACTTCCTCTGCGACACCTACGAAACCGAGCGCATCAAAGTCGTCAGCGTCTGGGCCATGTTCGGCGACGATGACCTCCCCATGCGCCCCCACGCCTCCGACCCGCGCGGCCGCAGCTTTCACGAACACATGGTGCACCAGTGCGTGAGCGAGGACATCTGGTTTCGCGCCATCCTCGGCATCGACGTCGCCGCCCCGCCGCTGCCGGCGCGCGAAACGCGGCTTGACTTCATCGCCCGCTACGCCGAGGACTCCGGCAAACGCCTTCTCGCTCTCCGCTCGCAGCCCGCCTCCTGGTGGGAAGAGCCGGTGACGTTTTTCGACGTCCCCCGCTCCCGCGCCTGGGTCCTCACCCGCCGCATCGCCCACACCGCCCAGCACCGCGGCCAGCAACTGGCGCTGCTCCGCATGCTCGGCCGCGGCCTCCACAGCACCTACGGCCCCACTGCCGACACCGGCGGCCTCATGCAGAGCCATGCTCCGACCATCTACGCCTACCCGTCTCTGGAAGCCCTGCTCGACGCCGAACCCCGCGGCGGCTCCAAACGCCCGCTGCCGCCCCGGCCCGCCCACCCGGTCACCGAACGCCCCCGGCCGCGGGAAATCTGAACGCGAATCGACCCCGGCGGGAACATGGCCCACGAGCGCAACGAACTCCCCCTCGGCCCCCCCTGAAGCGCCCGGCCCGCGTCCCCGCATGAGCCATTCCATTCACCTGAGCTTCCCCGCTCCCACCCTCTGTTATCCTAAATGTTTAACCTGACGCACGCGCGAATGCCCGTTTCTTCCAAATCCGTCTTCTTCGCCCTCGCGCTCTCCCTCCCTCTGTTGAGCCGCGCGGCGCAGCCTGCCGCCTCCTGGCCCTCGATTCCCGGGCCGTTCTCTTCGGCCGCCTGGGCCATCGGCGACTTCGACGGCGACGGCCGCTTCGACCTCCTCACCGCATCGCTTTCCCTTACCGCCCCCGGCCCCTCCGGCCTCACTCACCTCATCGAACTCCGCTCCGCCTCCTCGCCCGGCGTCACTTCTTCTTTCCTCATCTCGGGCGGCTCCGCTTCCCTCAGCCTCGCCGCCTGGGACGTCGATGGCGATCATGATCTCGACCTGGTCGTCACCAGCGCCCTGTTCCACCGTCCCGTCGGCGTCTGGATCAACGACGGCCGCGGTGGCTTCACCGAGGCCAGCCTCGACACTCTCCCCGCCGCCGAACCCTTCCCCTCCCTGCGCAACTCCGTCTCTCCGGCCCCGTTCTTCAACTCGGCGCCGCTGTTCCTCCCCCGCCCCAAACAACCCTGCGCGGCCCTCTGCGCCTCCGCCATTCACCTTCCCGCGCGCGCGCCGTCGTTCCTGTTGCCGCGCCGTTCCCCAGCCCGCATCGCCGCACGCCTCTTCGCTCCGTCCGCCCCCCGCGCTCCTCCTGGCTCCTTGTCCGCCTGATCGTTTGCTCCGAGCCCCGTTGCTCTTCTGTTACTAGGTCCCTGTGTAAGAGGTGTCCCGACATGTTTACCCGTGTCGCCCGTGTCTTTCCATGCGCCGACTGATTCTCATCGCACTCGCTCTCGCCGCCGCCGGCCTGCCCGCCCGCGCCGCCGCGCCCCTCACCTACGACCAGGTGGTCGAGCGCTTCAAGCTCAACAACCCGACGGTGGCCGCCGATCTGGTCACCATCGACGAATCCCGCGCCAACGAGATTACCGCCAACCTCCGCCCCAATCCCGACATCAACCTCACCAACGATCAGTACGAGTTCCTCCACTTCGGCCCGCCCTACCGGCCGATGGCCAACGTCGAAGTGATCGCCGGCGTCAGCTATCTCATTGAGCGCCGCAACAAACGCCAGCTCCGCTTCCAGAGCGCCCGCGAGCAAACCTCCATTCTCTCCTCGGCCCACCAGGACCTGCTCCGCAACCTGATGTTCACTCTCCGCGCCGCCTTCGTCAGCGCGCTGCAAGCCAAATCGCTGCTCGCCCTGGCTCAAGCCAACCTCGATTACTACGACAAGGAGATCGCCGTCTCCCGCGACCGCTTCAACGCCGGCGACATCGCCAAAATCGATTTCCAGCGCGTCGAGCTGCAGCGCGTTCAGTTCGAAAGCGACTATCAATCCGCCCTCGTCAACCTCCGCACCGCCAAAATCCAGCTTCTCCAGCTCCTGAACGACCGCACTCCGGTGGACACCTTCGACATCACCGGCGACTTCGACTTCAAACAAACCGTCCTCATCCTCGACGAGCTTCATCAGCAGGCCCTGGCCAGCCGCCCCGACCTCATCGCCGCCCTCGCCTCCATCGAGCAGGCCCACACCAACAACAAGCTTGCCTGGGCCAACGGTTCCACCGATCCCACCGTCGGCCTCGCCACCACCCTGAACGGCTCCCCGGGCGGCTCCGGCTACAGCATCGATTTTCCTCTCCGCATCTTCGATAAGAACCAGGGCGAGAAGGAACGCACGGCACTCGAAATCCAACGCTCCGAGCGCGCCCGCGACGCCGTGGTCGCCGGCGTTTACTCCGACGTCGATTCCGCCTACACCGCCGTGATGAGCGTCCGCGGCCTGATCCTCACTTATAAATCGAAGTACCTCGACGAAGCCGCCCAGGTGCGCGATACCGTCGCCTTCGCCTACCAGCACGGCGGCGCCAGCCTGCTCGATTTCCTCGAAGCCCAGAAATCCTACCGCGATACCCAGGTCGCTTACCGCAACCTCATCGCCAGCTATCTCAACGCCGCCGCACAGCTCAACATGGCCGTCGGCCGGGAGGTCATCCCATGAACCGTTTCCTCGTTGTCTCCGCCGTCCTCGCGGCCTCGGCCGCGCTATCCGCCTGCGGCCGCAACGGCGCCGCGCAAACGCCCAATGCCACCGACCCTGCGCGCGTCAACGTCGTCGAAGTCCCCGACACCAACATCGTCCAGATCCCCGACGCCGCCCGCTTCCCCCTCGCCACTGTCGCCTCCCGCCCCTTCGCCGATCAGCTCCACGTCAACGGCTCCATCGCCCCCGACGTGGCTCTCTCCGTCCCCGTCCTTTCCCTCGCCGCCGGCCGCGCCGTGCAGCTTCTGGCGCGCCTCGGCGACCACGTCGAGCAAGGCCAGGTCCTGGTGCGCATCGACAGCCCCGATGTCTCCAACGCCATCTCCACCTTCCAGCAGGCCGCCGCCGACGACCTGCTGGCCCGCAAGCAACTCGACCGCACCCAGCTCCTCCTCGATAAAGGCGCCTACGCCGTCAAAGACCTCGAGATCGCCCAGGACGCCGAGGCCAAGGCGGCCGTCGCCCTCCACACCGCCGAAAAACAGCTTCTGCTCTACGGCGCCGACCCCAAAAATCCTTCCCCCGTCATCGATATCAAAGCCCCCGTTTCCGGCTTCATCGTCGAGCAGAACGTGACCGCCGGCACCGCCGTGAAATCCACCGACAACAGCCCCAACCTGTTCACCATCGCGGATCTGTCCCGCGTCTGGGTGGTCTGCGACGTCTATGAAAACAACCTGAGCCAGGTGCAGACCGGCGAGCCCGCCTCCGTCCGCCTCAACGCCTACCCGGACCGCGAGTTCCACGGCCGCATTTCCAACATCGCCACCGTCCTCGACAACGCCACGCGCTCGGCCAAAGTCCGCATCGAGCTCCCCAACCCCGGCGGCCTCATGCGCGTCGGCATGTTCGCCGTCGCCACCTTCACCGCCGCCTCCGCCACGCCGCGGCTCTTCGTCGCCTCCACCGCCGTCATGCGCCTCCACGACCGCGACTGGGTGTTTCGCCCGGAGGGCGGCAACCGCTTCCGCCGCACCGAAATCCTCGCCGGCATCACCGCGCCCGACGGCTCCCGCGAGGTGGTCAGCGGCCTCGCCGCCGGCGACTCCATCGTCGCCAACGCCCTCCAGATGGAATCGGCCGCCACCAACCAATGAGCTCCTCACACCTCCTCCGATGATCGCCAAAATAGTCGGCTCCGCTCTCAATAAACGCTTCGTCGTTCTCGCCTTCGGCATCCTCCTGCTGATCTGGGGCATCGTCAGCTTCCGCAATCTCCCCGTCGAAGCATATCCCGACGTCGCCAACAACTACGTCCAGGTCATCACCCAGTGGCCCGGCCGCGCCGCCGAAGAAATCGAACAGCAGGTCTCCATCCCCATCGAAATCCAGATGAACGGAGTCGCCCACCTCACCCAGCTCCGCTCCGTCTCCCTCGCCGGCCTGTCGAGCCTCATGCTCATCTTCGATGACGACTCCAACAACCTCAGCAACCGCCAGCAGGTCCTTGAACATCTCGCCCAGGTCACCCTCCCCAGCAACCTCCAGCCCTCCATCGGCTCCGACTACAGCCCCGTCGGCCAGATCCTCTTCTATACGCTGCAGAGCACCAACCCCGAGTACGACGTCATGGAGCTGAAGTCCATCGAGGACTGGCAGCTCGAAAAGCAGTTCAAGTCCGTGCCCAACATCGTCGACGTGTCCAGCTTCGGCGGCCCGACCCGCGAGTATCAGGTCCGCGTCGATCCCGACAAGTTGATCGCCTACGGCGTCGCCATCGCCGATGTCGAAAACGCCGTCGCCAACAACAACGTCAACTCCGGCGGCAGCTTCATCGAGCTCGGCTCGCAGCAGATCAACGTCCGCGAAGTCGGTCTCGTCCGCGAGTCCGCCGATGTCGCATCCACCGTCGTCAAAACCGTCAACGGCACGCCGGTCCGCCTCCGCGACGTCGCCGAAATCGCCCAGGGCCCCCGAATCCGCCTCGGCCACATCGGCAAGGCGACCAACATCGGCCCCGGCCGGGTCCTGGACCGGGACGACGTCGTGGAAGGCATCGTCCTGCTGCGCAAAGGCGCCGAGGCCGAGCATGCCCTGGAAGGCGTCCACGCCAAAATCAAGGAACTCAACGAACACATCCTCCCTCCCGGCGTCAAAGTCGTCCCGTTCCTCGACCGCAGCGACCTGGTCCACTTCACCACTCATACCGTGATGCACAACCTCACCGAGGGCATCATCCTGGTGGTCATCATTCTTTTCCTCTTCCTCGGCAATCTCCGCAGCGCCCTCATCGTCGCTCTGACAATTCCCTTCTCGCTGCTGTTCGCCTCCATCTGCCTCGACCTCCGCCACATTCCCGCCAACCTTCTCTCGCTCGGCGCGCTGGACTTCGGCATGGTGGTCGATGGCGCCGTGGTCATGGTGGAAAATATCCTCCGCCACCTCGGCATGCGCGAGGAGAGCAGCCGCACCATCTTTGAAAAAATCCAGCACGCCGCCTTCGAAGTCCAGCGGCCCGTCTTTTACGCCATCACCATCATCATCACCGCCTACCTGCCCATCTTCACCCTCCAGCAGGTGGAAGGACGCCTGTTCCGCCCCATGGCCTGGACGGTGGCTTTCGCTCTCCTCGGCGCCCTCCTGTTCTCCATGCTGCTGGCTCCGGTCCTGGCCAGCATCCTGTTCCGCCGCGCCACCAAGGAGTGGCACAACCCCGTCCTGGTATTCGTCATCGAGCGCTACCGCGTCGCGCTCCGCTGGAGCGTCGAACACCGCTTCGTCACCCTCGCCATTCCCGTCGTGCTGTTCTCCATCATCGCCGCCGTCGTCTATACCGGGCGCATCGGCTCCGAATTTCTGCCGCACCTCGACGAAGGCGCCATCTGGGCCCGCGGAACCCTCGCTCCTTCCACCGGCGCCTCCGAAGGCGAGCGCATCATGGAGGACGCCCGCATCCGCTTCTCCCGCTTCCCCGAGGTCAAACAGGTTGTCAGCCAGGTTGGCCGCCCCGATGACGGCACCGACACCACCGGCTTCTTCAACACCGAATACTTCGTCGACCTCGAGCCCAAGGAAAGCTGGCGCCCGATCTTCCACCAGGACAAGGAAGAGCTCATCGCCGCCATGGACCGCGAGGTGGAAAAAATTCCGGGCGTGCTTTGGAATTTCTCGCAACCCATTTCCGACAACATGGAAGAGGCCGTCAGCGGCGTCAAAGGCGAACTGGCCGTCAAATTATTCGGCACCGATCTCAAGCTGCTCGAGGAAACCGGCGACCGCATCGTCGACGTCATGGGCCACATCCCCGGCGTCGCCGACCTCGGTCTGTTCCGCGTCATCGGCCAGCCCAACCTCAACCTGGAAGTCGACCGCGCCGCCGCCGCCCGCTACGGCATCAACGTCACCGACGTTCAGGACGCCATCGAGACGGCCATCGGCGGCAAGCCCGTCACCCAGGTCCTCAAAGGCGAGGCGCGCTACGACCTCGTCGTCCGCTATCAGCCCCAATTCCGCTCCACTCCCTCCCAGATCGCCAACATCCGCCTGCTTGCTCCTTCGGGGGAACGCGTATCGCTGGCCCAGCTTTGTAAGATCCACACCGAGGACGGAGCGGAGGAAATCTACCGCGAAAACAATTCCCGCTACGTGGCCATCAAATACAGCGTCCGCGGCCGCGACCTCGGCAGCACCGTCGAAGAGGCCATCGAAAAGGTCAACCGCCAGGTCAAGCTCCCCGCCGGCTACCACCTGGACTGGGCCGGCGAGTATGAAAGCGAAAAACGCGCCAACAAGCGCCTCGCCGTCATCGTGCCCATCACGGTGCTGGTGATCTTCATGATCCTCTACTCGATGTACAAGTCCTTCAAATGGGCCGGCCTCGTCATGATGATCATCCTGCTCGCCCCCATCGGCGGCGTCTTCGCCCTGCTGCTCACCGGCACTCATTTCTCCGTCTCCAGCGGCATCGGCTTCCTCGCCCTGTTCGGCGTCTCGGTCCAGACCGGCGTCATCATGATCGAGTACATCAACCAGCTCCGCACGCGCGGCTTCAGCATCGAGGACGCCGCCGTCGAAGGCGCCGTCCTCCGCCTGCGCCCCATCATGATGACCATGCTCGTCGCCACCCTCGGCCTCCTGCCCGCCGCCCTCAGCCACGGCATCGGCTCCGACTCCCAGCGCCCCTTCGCCATCGTCATCGTCGGCGGCCTCAGCGCCACGCTCATCATGAGCATCTTCGTGCTGCCCACGCTCTACGTCTGGATCGCCCGCCAGGACGACCAACTTCCCGAGCCCGACCTTACTATGGAAGCCGAATAACGCTGAACCGGGGCGCCCGCGCTCGCCCATAACCCGCCGCCGGAAGCCGGCCGGAACTGCCGGTCTTCTCCGCCCGGCCGGCCTCCCCGCCCGCAACGCGCGTCCGCACACAGGCCCGCGCAGCGCGCCTCGCCGCTCGAAGATGACCTCCGCGATGTCATACAATGCGAACCAGACCCTTCCGAATGCGCCTCATCGCACTCTGCGGCCTTTGCGCGGCCCGGTTGTTCGCCGCCGACCTATCGGCGTTCGCCTACGATCACGGTGCTCCGCTCGATCCACGGCTGCACGAAGTCGCCGTCCGCAACGGCATCCGCATCGACCGCCTGAATTTCGCCGTGTCCCCGGGAGTGCGGGTTGATTGTCTTCTCGTCACTCCTCCCCGCGGCGCCTCCCGGACCGGCGGCATCATCTGGATGCACTCCAGCGGATACTTCGAGCAGCTTCCCGACGCCCTTCTGCTGGCACAGGCGGGCGCAGTCTCTCTCCTCATCGATCCCATCGCACCGGACTGGTCCGCGCCGGCGGCCGCCTGGCCCGGGCCGATGAAGCAGGCGGTGGTCAGCATTCGCCGCGGCGCCGACCTACCCTCGCCGCCGGCCGGCGCTTTCGCGCCGCCGTGTTTGAAGTCGGGCTTCCGGGCATGAGCATTCACCTCCGGACCTCGCCCATCGCGTTCGCCTCCGGCGTCACCGGGAGCCAGGCGAAAGCGTTCTTTGCGGCGGCAAGCAATCCGAAGACCTTAAAGTGGTACGACACCGCCCATGACGTCCTCGACACTGCTGCCATCAGCGACCGCGCGCGTTTTCTCGCTGCGCAGCTCAACCTCAAACCCATCGAGCCGATCCTTCGCGAAAAAATCGGAATTCCCTAGCGGCCCGCCGCCGGCCCAAAGATCCTAACCCGTTGCCGATTTATAGCGGCAGAAACACAACCGCGTTCTCCCACTCCGCGGCCTCCGACGCAGCCCATAAGAGAGTCAATTCCTCAATCGCCCGGCCCACATCCAGTTCCTGCGAGACGATGATGAGGCCGGGGCTGGCCCGCCTCCGGACGAAACGACGGAAGTGCGCCGGCATGGTTTGACGGTCGTGCGAGACCAATACTCGGCCATCGGAAGCCGCCCGGGCCAGTACCTCGGGATCGGGAATACCGATGACGCCGCCTTCGCGGGCGCGCCGGAAGTCAATCGCCGGTTCACGCCGGCGCAGACCGGCCACAATCTTCTCGTTGAAATCGGCGTCAGCCTGGAAACGCGGCCTCATCCGCGCGGGATCGCCGTGCCTCCACGGGCCGCTTCAATCTTGGCATACAGCGATGGATGATCCTTGCGGGACTGATCTCGCTGGCGCATAAACTCAGCCGCGCCGGCGCGAAGATAGGCGTCTATCGTGTCGCGATGGCCCAGGTAGAATGCAATCGCGCCGTATACCTGTTCAAGATCGAGCGCGGGGAACGACTCGGCGATTCCCTCCGGCGACTCCCCACGCAAAAACGCGTGGACAATCGAGTCTAGTGATACACGGCTTCCAGCAATCCGGTATGCCCCGCCCACCTTCTCGACGTAATCCTGAGCCATAATTCGCCTTCCGTCTCCCATGATCCCACAGGCGAGCCGCAGCGCTGGGGCCCCGACGAAACGCTGCTGTTCAGCATCACAAGAAGAGGGTAAACTCGACGAGTGGAATGCCGGGCCACGCCCCGAATGGAGCGCGCCTCAACCTCGGGCCCCGAAAGCAGCCGAACCGGAAGCGTATCCCATGCAACGCGGCAGCCGAAATCCCGAAGGAATGTGTCGCCTGTGCCTGCAAGTGGGGCAACTGCAGAGAAGCCACTTGCTTCCTGCCGCGGTGTATAGACGCCTCGACCCCGGCAACAATCGCCACGTCGTCGTCACGAACTCAAAATGCTACAACACGTCTCGCCAGGTGACGGCACATCTCCTCTGCCGGAGCTGCGAACAGCGCCTGAACCGAAAGGGGGAACAATGGGTTCTCAAGAACGGGTTCCGAGGGCAGGGCAATTTCCCGCTCCAATCCACGTTGCAACGCTCGCCGATCAAAGGGAGGACCAGCTCAGGGGAGTTTTTCGCCGGAGCCGGACTTCCCGGTGTTGACATGGATCAACTCTGCTACTTCGGCGCCAGCGTGTTCTGGCGGGCGTCAACGCACCGCTGGCCCGACTCAAATTACATAGACCTCGGCCACAAATATGTGGAGGAGTTCCGCCGTTTTCTCAACGGCGAGGCGGGCTTCCCGGCGAATGCCGTCCTCGTCATTTACATTTGCGACGCCGGGAAGACGAAGGAAGCGGCGATTTTCCCGTTTGGCGGCAGGGTGCGGAAGGGATCGTTCCATGAATACAGACTGATCCTTCCGGGAATGTTGTTCATCCTGGCGGTTGGCCAGCGAATTCCGGGTCATCTAAAGCTACTCTGCTCGGCGCACTCGACGGAGCGTTTGATCTTTCTATCCAGCAGGGTCCAGGAACTGCAGACATTCGAACTGCGAGATCTGCTTGCCGACAACGAGATGGCGGGGACTTTGGCTCTGTCAGGGTTCCCGACGAGGAAGCTCTGACGGCAATCGACAGCGGCGCCGCCAAGGTTCGACTGGGAGAACGATATTCTGAGTGCCACCCGAGCTCGCGCGCGGGAACCAGGAAGCCAATCGGGCGTGACGGCCCCCTACCGGCCACGTCGGCTACGGGCGCAGCGCCGCGCCTTCCCTCGTCTCGTCCGTCGCCCGCCGCAGCACTCTGTCTCCCGCTGTCAAATTCCCCATCACCTCCACCAGGTCCCCCTCCGCCGCGCCCTTCTTCACGTCCACCCACTCGGCGCGCCCGTCGCGGTCCCGGATCACGAACGTCCGCTCGGTGGTGGTCACCACGCTCGTCTTCGGCGCCAGCAGCGAGGGCCGCGCCCGCCGCACCGGCCACTTCACCGACGGATACATCCCCGGGGCCAGCGTCCCGTCGCGATTCACGACGTCCATCTCCACCGCCATCGTGCGCGTCTTCTGATCGAGCGCATGCGACAGGCGCGCGATCGTCCCCTGATAGGTCCGCTCCGGCCACGCCGGCACTTCAAAGGAAACCTCCGCGCCCTTCACGATCCCTCCGACGTCCTCCTCCGGCACCGGCACAACGAGCCTTAGATGCGACACCTGCTGGATCACCAGCAGCGCGGTGTCGTTTCCCGGACCCACGAGCGCGCCCGGATGGACCATGCGCTCGGTCACCACGCCATCGAAGGGAGCCGTCAATTTCAAATATCGCTGCAAATCCTCGAGCGCCCGCACCGCCGCCTCCGCCGCCTGGCTCGCCTGCACCCGCGAATTCAACAGCGCCCGCGCGGCCTCGCCCTGCTTCTCGGCCTGGATCAATTCATTCCCCGCGATGGCGCCGGCAGTCTCGGCCGCCGTCCTGGTCCGTTCATACGTGCTTTCGGCCGCCGCCAGTTGCGCCGCCGCCTGCAGACGGTCCGCCTCCGCCCCCATCCGCTTCGCCCGCGCCTCGGCCACCTGCGCCGCCATCTCCGGCGCGCTCAACTCCACCAGCAGATCTCCCTGCTTCACCACGCTGCCCCGGTCCACCATCACCCGGTCCACGTAGCCCGGCACTTTCGCGTGCAGCGGCACCGCGAGAAACGGCAGCATCTCGCCCGGCAGCTCCACCGTCCGCGACACCGGCCGCGAAACGATCGCCGCCAGGCTGCTGTCCTGCGCCCGGCACGCGGCCGCGGCCATGCCCGCCACAATCACCATCGGCACAACTCTACTGGGCTTCATAATATTCACTCGACGGGTCCAACGGATTCAGTGAACCCGATTTCAACGGCGCCTTCCGCTGCAATACCGCATACATCGCCGGCAGCACCGTCAGCGTGGCGATGGTTGACATCACCAGTCCCCCGATCACCGCCCGCCCCAGCGGCGCCGCCTGCGGTCCGCCCTCGCCGAATCCGATCGCCAGCGGAGCCATGCCGCAGATCATCGCCGCCGCCGTCATCACAATCGCCCGCAGCCGGCTCACCGCTCCCTCCCGCGCCGCCTCCTCCGGTTCCCTGCCCTCACCGCGCCCGCGCTCGGCGAAGCTCACCAGCAGAATCGAGTTCGCCACCGCGATCCCGATCGCCATGATCGCCCCCAGGAACGATTGAATGTTCAGCGTCGTACCCGTAGCCTTCAACATCAACAGCACTCCGCACAGCACCGCCGGGATCGTCAACACAATCGCCAGCGCCAGCCGCAGCGACTGAAAGTTCGCCGCCAGCAGCAGAAAGATCACGATCACCGCGAACAACAGCCCCTTCTCGAGCGCCCCTATCGTCTGATCGAGCGCCGGCGCCTCCCCGCGCATCGCCATCGTGACGCCCCGCGGCGGAGCGCCGGCCGCCGCCATCGTCCCATACACTCCCTTTGCCGCCTCGCCCAGCGTCACGCCGTGAATGTTGGCCGTGATGCTCACCACCCTCTGCCCGTTGTAGCGGTCGATCTCGCCCGGCATCGTGCCCGGCTTCAGGCTCGCAATGTCCTCGAGCAGCGGCTTGGCGCTCCCGGCGCGCATCACCGGAACGCTGCCCACCTGCTCCACGCTCTGGATCTGGTTCTGCGGCAGCTCCACCTGGATCTGAAACGCATTCCCCGAATTCGGATCGCGCCAATAGTTGGGATCGGTAAATCGCGAAGACGACGTCGCCGGCGCCACCGAGCGCGCAACATCGGCCATCGTCAGTCCGAACTGCCCGGCCCGTCCCCGGTCCACCGCGATATCGAGCGTCGGATAGTTGTTCTCCTGCGCAAACTGCACGTCGCGCAGATAACCCAGCTTCGCCATCTCCGCCTTTACCTTTTCCGCCTGCGCCACGTCGGCCGAAAGGCTGATCCCCTGAACCGCCACCTCGATCGGCGTCGGCGAGCCGAAGCTCATCACCTGGCTCACAATGTCGCCCGCCTCGAAGGACACGCCGGTGCCCGGCAGCGCCCGCCGCAGCCCCTCCCGCAGCCGCTCCCGTAGCGCCTCGCCCCGCGGCGATCCCGGCTTCAACGCCACCTGGATAATCGCGTCCTGCGGCCCGCTGGTGAACAGATGGATCAGATCCACCGGATAGCTCGACGGCACAACGCCCACGAAGTCGCTCGTAATCGCGATATTGTCCTTGCCCGCCTCCTGTCCGATGACATCCAGCGCCCGCAGCACCATCCGCTCGGTCTCCTCGATCCTGGTCCCGGCCGGCGCCCGCAGCCGCAGCCGCAGGATCGGCGCGTTAGCGTCGGGAAACAACTCCGTTCCCATCCGCGGCAGCAGCACATACAGCCCGCCCAGCGCCGCCGCCAGGTAGATGAGGGTGAGCGGCACCCGCGCGCGCAGCGCTCCGTTCAGATACTTTTCGTACAGCGAGCGGAACCGGCCGAACACTCCCTCCCGTTCCTCGCCCCGATGCGCCTCCCTCATCATCCAGGTCGAAAACACCGGCACCAGAGTGCTCGACAGCAGGTAGGAGGCGATCATCGAAAACGCAACCGCCAGCGACAGCGGAACGAAAAGCTGCCGGCTCACGCCGATCATGAAGAACGACGGCACGAACACCGCCAGAATGCAGAGCATCGAAACCAGCCGCGCCATCGCCGTCCGGCTGCATGCCTCCACCACCGCCCGCGCCCGCGACACGCCCGGCAGCATCCGGGTGTGGATGTTCTCAATCTCCACCGTCGCCTCGTCCACCAGCACTCCGACCGCCAGAGCGAGCCCGCCGAGCGTCATGATGTTGATCGTCTGCCCCGCCGCCCACAACAGGATCACCGCGCTCAGCAGCGCGAAGGGGATGTTCATCACCACAATCACCGCGCTCCGCCAGTCCCGCAGGAAGATCAGCACCATCAAGCCCGTCAGCGCCGCCCCCAGCAGGGCTTCCGTCACCAGGCCCCGCAGCGAGTTGGTTACGTAAGGCGACTGGTCGAACTCGAGACTCACGCCGGCGCCGGCCGGAAGCACTTTCTGGAACACCGGCATCGCCTTCTTCACCGCGCCGATCACGGCCAGCGTCGAAGCGTCCGAGCGCTTGGTCACCGGAATGTACACCGTCCGGTTGCCGTTCACGTGCGCGTAGGCGGTAATAATATCGGTGCCGTTCTCGATCGTCCCGATGTCGCGCAGATACACGGTCGCTCCCGATACCGGCCGGATCGGCGTCCCCAGCAGGTCCGCCAGGTTCGCTCCCAGCGCCGAGTTCGTTCGCGCGATCCGCTCCAGCTTCCCCGTCCACATGTTCCCCGACGGCATCACCACGCTCGACCGGTTCACCGCCGCGATCGCCTCCTCGGGCGAGATCTGATACTGCCGCAGTTTCGCCGGGTCCAGCGTAATCACGATCGTTCTCTGGTTCCCTCCAAACGGCGGCGGCGCCGACACCCCCGGCAGCGTCGCAAACAGCGGACGCACGCGGTTGAGAGCATAGTCCTGCATCTCTCCCTGCGTGTGGCCGGGGCCGCTGAACACCAGCAGACCAACGGCCACGCTTCCGGCGTCGAAGCGGGTGATGAACGGAGGCACCGTACCCGGCGGCATGAACGAGCGCGCGCGGTTCACATACCCGACGGTCTCCGACATCGCCTGGCTCATGTTGGTGCCTTCATGAAACACCAGCTTCATCAGCGCCGCGCCTTGTATGCTCTTGCTCTCCACGTGCTCGATGCCGGTGATGTAGAGGAAGTGATACTCGTAGTAGTAAGTCAGGTAGCCTTCCATCTGCGCCGGGTCCATGCCGCTGTAGGGCTGGGCCACGTAAATCGCCGGATCGCCGACTTGCGGAAAGATATCAACGCTCATCCGCTCGACGGCGAGGCCCGCCGCCAGGGCGATGGCGATCAACGCCACCACTACCGTTATTGGCCGGCTCAGCGCCGCCAGAACTAAGCGCATGGCGCGGTTGTCTCCGCCGTCATGGATTCACCTCACTGAGAAACGGCCGGATGTCGCCTCGCGCCGCGGCCAACTGCAGCTTCGCCCGCCACACGTTCAACCGGGCGATCGAGTCGTCGATCTCGGCCTGCGCCACCAGCCTTTGGGCCTGCGCCACGTCGTCGATAGGAGCCAGCCCGGAGCGGTACCGCGCGGTCGCCTGGTCGAGCGCGGCCCGCGCCGAGGAGACTTCGACCGGCGTGTTCGCCGCCACCTTCCGCGCGCCGTCGAGCGTCGCCAGAGCCGTCTGGAACTGCGCTTCGAGCCTGGTCGCGATCACCTGGTACTGCGCCTCCCCGGCCCGTATCGCCGCCGTCCGCATCGCCTCCTGCTCCTTGATTGCGAACCGGTCCATCGCGCCGAAGGTCACCGTCATCCCCGCGCTGTAGTTCTGCACCGTCGGCGCGAGCCCATTCAGTCCGCCCAGCCGCCCTCCGCTCAGCTCCAGTCCCGTGCCGCGCGCCGCCGCCAGCGCCTCGAAGCTGAACTGCGGAAAATACGAGCGTTCGAGCGCATGCAGTTCGCTCCGCTGCAGGACCATCACCGAGCTCTGCTCCCGCGCCACCGGGTTTCCGGCTGCGTCGAGCGCCGGCTCCTCCCGCCCGGCCGGAAGACTCTCCAGCAGCTTGCCCGGATTCAGCTCCACCTGGGACGCGTCCCTGCCCACGAACTGCCCTACCGTCGCCCGCGCCACCGCGATCGCCTGCCCGGCCTGCGCCAGCCCGGTCCCGGCAAACGCAAGCTCCGCCCGCACTCGGGATTCGTCGGCCCCCGGACGCAGTTGCGCCGCCACCAGAGCGTGCGTCGTCTTGAGAAGCAGCTGCCAGCTCTCCACCGCCGCCCGCGCCGCCCGCGCCGTCTGCTCGGCCGCAACCACGGTCAGGAACGCGTCGGCCGCCTCCACCGAAACTTCGTATCGCGTTCGGTCCAGGGCCGCCCGCGCCTGCTCCCGCGCCGCCGTCCGGCTGGCCACGTTCGCCGCCCGCAGCCCGAAGTCGAACGGCTGCCAGCTCACCAGCACTCCCACGCCGCTGTCCCACACCGTGCCGCCGTTGTTGCCCTCCACTCCGTCCACGCCCGGGATGATCCCTTGCGGTGACAGCAGGCCGTAGAAAGTGTTCCGGGTCGCCCGGTTCACTTGCGCCAGGCCGTCAACCCGCGGAAGATACGCCGTCCGCGCCAGACGGATGCCCGCCGCGGCCGCGTTCATCTGCTCCCGGGTGACGCGGATGGAAGGATAGTTCCGCAGCGCCGCCTCCACCGCCTGGCCGATGGTGAGCCCCGGGTCCGCCGCCCGCGCGCCTCCCGCTATCGCCATCGCCGCGATGGACCACCGGGCAATTCTTGCGAGGTCTTTCCTCTTCATCCGGGCTCATCCCCCTCGATGAGCTCATGAAAAAGCTCCCGCACTTTGTGCCGGGAAGCATCGAGGGCTTTTCGCCCCAGCGGAGTGATCCGGTAGAGCCTGCGCAGCGACTTGCCGTTCCGTTTTTCGCTCGATCGCAAATAGCCCTTCTTCTCCAACCCCCTCAACAGCGGGTACAAACTTCCCGGACTGATCCGGTAGCCGTGCCGCGCCAGTTCCTCGATCATCCCCAGCCCAAAGATGGGCTCCTGGTCCGCATGATGCAGCACATGCAGCCGGATCAAGCCCGAGTACAAATCCCGGTCCGCATCGTCGCCATTGGTTTTTTTCTTCGATAACGACATTCGATTACGACCTCAAGAAGAGAATGATCTTATCACAACCCGGCCGAACCACCTACCCCCCCGCGCGCAGCCTCCGGAAACCTCACGCCCGCCCACCGCATCCATATATATGGAGTCTGAATCCGCGGCGAGACGCTTTTGTGACTCACATTCTCGCGCGTCTATCCGATATGTAGCGCGTGAGAGAGGCCGCGGTCACACTCATGAAGCAAGCAGCCGGCTACGGGCTGCTTCTACTCGGGGTGAGCGGTCTCCTTCTCCCGTTCATCCCGAGCTTTCCTTTTTTGCTCGCCGCCGTGGCCATCCTCGGCTCCGACCATTGCCTGATTCGCCCGTGGTACTCGCGTCTACCGGCGTGTTTACTGAATGGCGCCTTGCTTTCTTACTTCCGCCTCAGCCCGCGGATGAACTCGACATCGGCTTCGAGAAAATCGTAGTCCGCCAGACGCTCGGCCGGCTCCCAAAGAATCTGCTCGAACGCCAGGCTCTGCGGCTCCCCGTCGAAGTCGTTGACCGCGTAAAAGATTAACTGGATCGGCTGGCGGTTCGGATAGCGGTACTCGTAGCGCGTCAGCTCATCGCCAATGCGCGCCTGGATGGCGAGCTCTTCCTGCAGCTCCCGCTCGAGCGCCTCCCGCGGATTCTCCCCCGCCTCCACTTTGCCTCCGGGAAACTCCCACTTCAACGGGTGCCGGCTCGCTCGCGGCCTCTGCCCGATGAGGATCCGCCCGTCGCGCCGGATCACCGCCGCGACGACGGCCAGCCGGGGCTGCGGTTTCCTCGGCCGCGCCGGCTGGAGCTTCGCTTTGCCGCCCATAATGGACATAGGGATTCCACATTGTACAGCGAAAAATTTCTGGACCATTTTCAGAATCCACGGCACGCCGGCCGCCTGCCGCCTCCGGCCATCGCCGTCGAGGTCTCGAATCCCGCCTGCGGCGACATATTGCATCTTTCGGCCCGTTTCGACAACGGCGCGGTGGCCGAAGCGCGTTTTCTGGTACGCGGATGCTCGGCCTCGATCGCCGCCGGCTCCGCCCTCGCCGGCTGGATCACCGGCAAGCGCCCCGAAGAAATCGCCGCGCTGCGCACCACCGACATTGAAGACTCGCTCGGCGGCCTCGCCCCCGAATCCCGCCACGCCGCGGTGCTCTGCCTCGACGCCGCCAAAGCCCTGTTGCGCGCCGTTGAAGCCCAACCGTAACCGCAAGCTCGCGGCGCGATCACTGCCGGTTCGGGGCGGGAGGGTTCGACTCGCACGGGCGCTGGGGCAAGGCGCCGCCGGTTCCGCGCGGGACGGCGCCGGCGTCAACTCCGCAGTCGCGGGAGCCACGGCCGGTTCGCGGCGGGAGAGTTCGACTCGCACAGGCGCTGGGCAAGGCGCGGCCGGTTCCGCGCTGGACGGCGCGGGCGTCAAATCCGCGGTCGAGACGGCTCGGCCGGTGAGCTGCGGGAGGGTTCGACTCGCACAGGCGCTGGGGCAAGGCGCGGCAGGTATCGCGCGGGACGGCGCGGGCGTCAACGGCGTGGTCGCGGGAGTCATGGCCGGTGCGCCGCGGGAGGGCTCGACTCGCACGGGCGCTGGGACAAGGCGCGGCAGGTTCCGCGCGGACGGCGGGGGTGCTTCGCGAGGGGAAGGCTCGACCGCGGCGGGGCGGTCGCAAAGGCGCGGCTGGGTCGGGGGGTGCGCGTGGAGCGGGCGGCTCGGCCTCAGCGGGCGGGCTGCGGGGGTGCTGCGCCGGCGGCGGGGGTCGCCGGGGATGGGCGGGAGTGGCGGACGTAGTCGCGGATGACGCGGTTTACGTAGTCGCGGGTTTCGCGGTAGGGGGGCACGCCGTGGTATTTTTCCACCGCGCCGGGGCCGGCGTTGTAGGCGGCCAGGGCGGTGGCGACTTCGCCGTCGTACTTCTGAAGCAACTGGCGCAGATAGAGCGCGCCGGCGTAGATGTTCTGGGTCACGTCGCGGGGGTCGGCCTGGAAGCCGGCCGCGGTGGAGGGCATGAGCTGCATGACGCCGAGCGCGCCTTTGGGGGAGACGGCGTTGACCTGGAAGCCGGACTCGGCGCGGGCGACGCTGGCGACCAGCGCCACGGGCAGTTCGGCGTAGCGCGCCGCCTCGGCCACCAGCGTCTGGGGATCGGCGGGGATGGCGGCGGGCGCCGGCTCGGGCGTGGGCGCCGGGGGAGGAGCGGGCGGAGGGTCTTCGGCTTCGAAGCCGGCCACGTCGGAGGCGGAGAGCTCGATCGAGCCTCCGCCGTCGATCAATGTGATGGTGTCGCCGTTGCGCTCATGCCGGTCGGCGTGAAGGCGGAAGCCGGTGGACAGCACGGCGTACTCGCCCGCCTGGGCGAGGCCGGCGGCGAGCAGAAGACAAAGGCAGCCACGCATGCGCTCTCATCCATTATGACGAATCGGCAGGCCGGTTCGTGCAAACATAGAAGTTCCGGCGGCGCGAGCGCCGGGCCCGGCTTCTCCCATGTCAACGCTCACCCACCTGGAATGCAGCCTGTGCGGCGAAACTTATGACGCCGGCCAGGTTCAGAATCTGTGCCGCTGCGGCGGCCCTCTGCTGGCGCGATACGATCTCGAGAAGGCGCGGGAGACGTGGCCGAGGGAGTCGCTGCGGGAGGCTCCGTCGAACATGTGGCGATACGCGCCGGTGCTGCCGGTGCGGGACGGAGGAGCCGTGACCAGCCTGGGCGAGGGCTGGACGCCGCTGGTGTGGACCGAGCGGCTGGGGCGGCGGCTGGGCTGCGACCGGCTGTGGGTGAAGGACGAGGGCGTGAACCCGACCGGCTCGTTCAAAGCGCGGGGGCTGAGCTGCGCGATTTCGATGTGCGCCGAGCTGGGCGTGCAGAAGGTGGCGATTCCCTCGGCCGGCAACGCGGCCGGGGCGATGGCGGCCTACGCGGCGGCGGCGGGAATCGAGGCGCACATTTTCATGCCCCGGGACGTGCCGCAGTCCAACTTCATCGAGTGCAAGGCGGCGGGGGCGAAGGTGACGCTGGTGGACGGGCTGATCAGCGACTGCGGCAAGATGGTGGCGGCGCGCAAGCAGGCCGAGGGGTGGTTCGAAGTGAGCACTCTGAAAGAGCCGTATCGCATCGAGGGCAAGAAGACGATGGGCTACGAGGTGGCCGAGCAGATGGGGTGGGAGCTGCCCGATGCGATTTTTTATCCGGCGGGCGGCGGTGTCGGGTTGATCGGGATGTGGAAGGCGTTCGCCGAGATGGAGACGCTCGGGTGGATCGGGCCGCGGCGGCCGAAGATGATCGCGGTGCAGGCCGAGGGGTGCCAGCCGATAGTGCGGGCCTTCGAGCGCGGCGAGCGGACGAGCGAATTTTTTGAAGGCGCCGAGACGGTGGCGAGCGGGCTGCGGGTGCCGAAGGCGCTGGGCGATTTTCTGGTGCTGGAGGCGGTGCGTGCCAGCGGCGGGACGGCGGTTGCGGTGAGCGACGCCGAGATGATCGACGCCGGGCTGGAGCTGGCCGGCGACGAGGGAATGTTCGCGGCGCCGGAAGGGGGAGCGTGCGTGGCGGCGCTGCGGAAGCTGCGGGAGAGCGGCTTTCTGCGGAAGGAAGAGAGCGTGGTGATTTACAACACCGGCTCGGGGTTGAAGTATCTGGAGGCGTATTCGGCGCGGTTTCCGCGGCTGACGGCCGGGGAGGCGGACAAGCTGGGGGGGCTGATCACGCCGCGTTAAGGCTTTCGCCCGATTGTCATTGTCCGGCGAGCGGCGCAGGCTGGGGGTAGAGCCATGAGCGCCACACTCGATTTGTCCCTTTTGACCGGCCACGGGGAGCCGCAGTTGGAAGACTCGCTGGCGCCGCCGCTGCCGCCGCTGGAGCCGGAATTCGTGGACCCGGTGGCGCCGCCGGCGCCGGAGACGCTGGGTGAGCTGGGGCTGCCGGCGTCGCTGCTGGAACAGCTCATCCTGAAGCTGCTGTTCAGCCGGGGCGAGATGATGGGGCGGGATCTGGCGATGGCGCTGGGGGTGCGGTTCAGCATGATCGACCCGGTGCTGGAAACGCTGAAGCGGCAGCATCTGGCGTCGGTGAAGCGGGCGCTGGGGCTGGGCGCGGTGACGGCGGTATTCGAGCTGAGCGACGCCGGGCGGGCGCAGGCGCGCGAGCACATGGAGACCAACCAGTACATGGGCGCGGTTCCGGTGCCGATGGAGCAGTACGTCGCCCAGATTGCCAAGCAGAAGCGCCCGGCGGGATGGCTGACGCCGGAGAAGCTGACCAACGCCTACCGTCGGATGGTGGTGACGCAGCGGATTCTGTCGCAGATCGGGCCGGCGGTGGCGGCGGGGAAATCGCTGTTGATTTATGGGCAGCCGGGCAACGGCAAAACCTTCCTGGCCGAAGCTCTGGTGAATCTGGACGAGGATGTGGTGTACGTGCCGTCGGCGGTGATCTGCCAGGGCAATATCATCCGGGTCTTCGATCCGGTGCAACACCGGAAGATCGAGGACGAGGAGCCGGTGACGACGCTATCGAGCGGGCCCGGCTATGACCGGAGGTGGGTGAAGTGCCGGCGGCCGTTTCTGATCAGCGGCGGCGAGCTGACCATGGGGATGCTCGATCTGAGCTTCAACCCGACCTCGAAGGTGTACGAGGCGCCGTTTCATATGAAGGCCAACAACGGCATTTACATGATCGACGACTTCGGGCGGCAGGGCGTGTCGACGGCCGAGGTGCTGAACCGCTGGATTGTGCCGATGGAACAGCGGATGGACTATCTGACATTTTTGAGCGGCGGCAAGATGGTGGTGCCGTTTGAGACGTTCCTGATTTTTTCGACGAACCTGAAGCCGGAGCAGTTGGGCGACGAGGCGTTCCTGCGCCGCATCCAGTACAAGATGCTGCTGCGGAGCCCGGAGCGGGAGGAGTTCACCGAGATCTTCAACCGCTTCTGCGCCGAGCGCGACCTGCCGTATGAGTCCGAGATGCTGGAACACTTTCTGGGGAGGCATTACGGGCCGGGCGGGAAGGCGTTCCGGCGATGCCACCCGCGGGACATGGTGAGCCATGCGATCGACATGATCCGGTTCGACGGACTCGAGTACCGGCTGACGGAGGAGCTGATGGAGAGAGCCTGGGAGAGTTGCTTTACCGAAGAGGTGGAGTAGCGGCGGAGCGCACGGGGGTCCGCTCCGCCGCCAGGCGCTTGCGGGTTAATCCTGAAGGCTGAATGTGGCGACGAAAGCGCTGCGCTTCTCGGGCGACGACCAGACGGTGCCCAGCTCATTGCCGTGGAAATCGTGGGCCACGGTGAAGGCGGGCATGGCGTGGTCGACGTGGGTGAGCGGCGGATACCAGACAGCTTCGTTGTGGCAGATCTGGTCGCCCTCGTTGAGAGGCCGCGTTTCGAGCTTGGCTTCCGAGCCGGCCTGCATGCAGAGGCGGCGGCTGTGGACGCTGTTCCCGGCCATGGTGAAATCGATCGGCTGAACGTCGACGCGCACGACGTCGTTGAGCAGATCGCCGCCCATGCGCTGGGCGAATTCTTTGAGCGCGCGGCGCTGATCGGCGGTGGCGCGGGCATCGACGATGATGACGGACTTAATAGGGTAGGCCGAGGCGGTGACGTCGCCCAGGGTGTTGCTGGCGCGGAGGACGCCCATGACGGAGAGGCCGTCGAGGGAGACGCCGTGGAAGCTGCCCTGCTCGATCTTCCAGCCCATGACGGCCAGATCGCCGGTGAGGCCGACTTCGGAATTGGCAAAGCAGGGGCCGGTGTAAACGTCTGCGGTGCGGGCTTCCAGGTACTCGCCGTGGAGACTGGTGGAAGGCGCGGTGGTGGGGAGGCTGGACGCCCAGGCGCTGAGAGCGAAGAGCGGGGCAGCCAGTAAAACAGGCAGCGGGTGAGTGAAAATCCTTCGCATACAGCCACTTTACCATACCGGACCAAAAAGGTCTGGAGGATTTTTCCGTTGGAGAGCGCCGCAAGCCGATCGGGGTGAGGGAGTTAACGCGGGACGGGTGGGGCGGCGGGGGATGGGCCGGGCGAAGAAGCGGGACGGAAAAGCTCTCCTGGCGGGCAGGAGGACTTCCCGGCTTCTCGACGAACGGCCCCACAGGCCTCATAATCGAAACAGTGGAGGTGCCGATGCAGGTTGGAATCCCTCTGCGAAGGAAGCTGCGGGCAGTGGACCGCCGCCGCCGCGAGGTGCGCATGTTCGCCGCGGCCATGCAGCACCGCACGCGGCCCGTGCTGGCGCAGATCGTACCGATCCGGCGCTGCAACCTTGACTGCGGCTACTGCAATGAATACGACCGCACTTCGGCGCCGGTCCCTCTGCCGGAGATGCTCGCGCGCGTGGATAAACTCGCCGCCCTGGGCACGTCCATCATCACCATCAGCGGCGGCGAGCCGCTGCTCCATCCCCAACTCGAAGACATCATCGGCCGCATCCGCGCTCATGGCGCGATCGCCACGCTCATCAGCAACGCGTACCTGATGTCGCACGAACGCATCCGCGCGCTCAACGACGCCGGCCTGGACTACCTGCAGATCAGCATCGACAACGTCCAGCCCGACGATACGTCGATGAAGTCCCTGCGCGTGCTGGAGCGCAAGCTGGGCTGGCTGGCCCGCGAAGCCGAGTTCTCCATCACCATCAATTCCGTCCTGGGCGCCGGTGTCCGCCATCCCGAGGATGCCCTCGTCGTGGCCCGGCATGCCCGTTCCCTCGGCTTCAACAGCACCGTGGGAATCGCCCACGACGGCGGCGGCCAATCCCGCGGCCTATCCGAAGACCAGTTCCACATTTACCAGGACATCCGGAAGATGGAAACCGGTGTCTTCTCCTTCGCTCACTTCGACCGGTTCCAGGAGAACCTCGCGCACGGCCTCCCCAATGCGTGGCACTGCCGCGCCGGCGCCCGATTCCTGTACATCTGTGAGGACGGCCTGGTGCACTGGTGCTCGCAACAGCGCGGGCATCCGGGCATCCCGCTCGCCGATTATTCGCAGGCCGACATCGAACGCGAGTACGCGGCGGTGAAGGGCTGCGCGCCGTTCTGCAGCATCTCCTGCGTGCAACAGACCGCGATGCTCGATCAGATCCGCCAGGACCCCCGCGGCATGCTGCATGACCTGGTGGAACGCCGCCGGGCAACCGACCCGGGCTTCCGCACCCCCGTCCTGCTGCGCTTCCTCGCATGGGCGTTTCTCGACAACCGGTGGGCCGGCGCGCTGCGCGGGGCCTTCGCCCGCCTGTTTGGCCTCCGCACCGGCTAGCAAAAACGCCGCCGGGCGGGCCAAAGCCGAACCGCGCACAACGCAGCGGGGCGCGGGCGTTGATTGGTGGAACCGAGCGAGCCCCGCGCTTGGATTGCCACTTTGGCGAAACTGCCGGGAACCATCCTCCGGCCGGGTTTCGGCGGACGGGGCGCGGAGGGACGGGCGGCGCGGGCGGCGATGTCAGGCGGGTCCGCGCGAGGGGGCCGGCGCTAGAAGGGCTGGTAGCACTTCCGGGCGGGGTTACATTCGTAGTCGTCGGCGATTTTGCCGTCGGGGCCGAGGCACTGCTGGGTCTTGTGGCACCAGAAAAGACGGTCGTTGGAATGAGGGACGCTGGGGTCCCATTCGGCTTCGACGTACATGCCTTTCCAGCGGAGGTGGTCGCAGCGGTCGTCGTCGAGTTCGGTGAGCGAAGAGCGTTCCTGCATGGGCGTTTCCTGGCGTGGCGCCTCAGGCGCCGGCGGCGTGGGACTTGCCGGCGGCGGCGAGGAGGGCGCGCTTGACGGCGACCTTGGCCAGTTGGATCTTGTAGGAATTCTGGCTCAGAGGCTGAGCGCCTTCGACGGCGGCGTCGCCCGCTTTGGCGGCGGATTCCTCGGTGATGGATTGGCCCTTGAGGCTCTCGGCGGCCTGAGCGGCGACCCAGGGAGTGGGGGCGACATGGCCGAGGACGATGGAGGCCTCAGAGACGGTCGAGCCCTTCATATGGAGGGCGACGGAGGCGGCGGCGAGAGGCCAGTCGATGGCTTCGCGCTGGCGGATCTCGTAGGTTGCGTTCTTGACGCCGGAGGCGGAGGGGATGAGGATTTCGGTGACGAGTTCGTTGGGTTGGAGGACGATCTCGCGTCCGTTCTCATCGTGAGGGGTAACGAAGAACTTTCCGGCTTCGACGGTGCGGGAGCCGGAGGCGGAGGCGATTTTGATGCTGGCGCCGAGGGCGACCAGCGCGGGGCCGAGGCTGGAGGCGCTGACGAAATAAGCCGGGCCGGCGCCGAGGATGGCGTGGTAGCGATTTTCGCCGTTGGGGACGAGGCTCTTGCCGTCCTTCATGGCGAGCAGGCCGTAGCCGGAGCGGTAATACCAGCAGCGGGGGCGCTGGCAGAGGTCGCCGGCGGCGGTGCCCATGTTGCGGATCTGGGGGCTGGCGACGCCGAGGACGGCCTCATGGAGGCTGGGGTATTCGGAGCGGACGAGGGGGTTGGAGGCGATTTCGTCGAAGGTGACGGTAGCGCCGATGCGGAGGCCGTGGGCGGTTTTGTGGATGCCGGCGAGCTCCTTTACCTCCTTAATATTGACGACGCGCTTGGGAACGAAGACGTCGTCCTTCATGAGACTGATGAGGTCGGTGCCACCGGCCAGAGGCGCGGCGTCGGTCCATTGGGAGCCGAGCAGGGCAAGGGCCTCATTGAGAGTGGCGGGACTGGAATATTCGAAGGAATTCATCAGGCATTGCCTCCTTTGGACGCCAGAGCGGCGAGGACGCGGTCTGCGGTCAGGGGGAGATGGGGGACACGGACGCCGATGGCGTTGGCGACGGCGTTTCCGATGGCGGCATCGCCGGGGATGGCGGGCGGCTCGCCGAGGCCGATGACGCCGCGGTGGTCGTTTTCGGCGTTGATGTCGAGGTGGACGATGATCTCGCCGATGTCCATGAGGCCGGCGAGTTTGTAGAACTCCATGTCGGGGTTGAGGACGCGGCCGATCTGCTGGTCGGCGATGCGCTCCTCGAACAGAGCCGAGCAGATGCTCATGATGCAGGCGCCGAAGATCTGGCTTTCGGCGGTTTTGGGATTGATGATGAGGCCGCAGTCGTGGACGGCGACGAGGCGGTTCATCTTGACGAGGCCGGTTTCGGTGTCGACGCTGACGTCGGCCATCTGGACGCCGGCGACGCCGCCCGTGGTGAGGCCTTCGCGCTCGGCGGTGCGGGGGTTGTTCTCGCCGGTCTCGGAGATTTTATTGGTGCCGAGTTTGCGGCAGGCGGCTTCCCAGGTGAGGCTCTTGGAAGTATCGCCTTGGACGACGATGCGGCGGTCGACGGCTTGCAGCTTGTCGGGCGTGGTGCCGAGGCCCGGGGCGACGGCGGCGTAGAGTTTCTCGAGCGCGTTGACGGTGGCTTTGCGGGTGGAGGCGGAGACGCCGCCGCTAGTGGTGGAGCCGCCGGAAGCGCCGGAGGGGGGATAGGAGTTGTCGCCGATTTTGACGTTGATGGCCGAGACGGGGAGGCCGAGGGTTTCGGCGGCGACCATGGCGATGATGGTGCGGGCGCCGGTGCCGAGGTCCTGGCTGCCGAGCTCGACCTCGACGCTGCCGTCGGGGTGGATGGTGGCGAGGCACTTGCTGGCGTGGCCGGCGCCGCCCCAGGTGCCGACGGCGAGGCCGAGACCGCGCTTCACGGGGCCGGAGCCGCCTTCACCGCGGGGATGCCAGTTCTTCTTCCAGCCGATGATTTCGGCGCCCTTCTGAAGCTGGGCGCGGTAGGCGTCGGCGCGCATGGTGAGATCGGCGTTCTTTATGAAGACGTCGAGCGGATCGAGGTTGAGCTTGGCGGCGAGGTCCTCCATGGCCGAGCAGGTGAGATAGCTGGCCTGGGGGTGGTTGGGAGCGCGCCAGGCGCGGGCGCTGCCGGTGTTGGTGGAGATGGCGGTGTGATTGATGCGCCGGTTGGGGACCTTGCGGTAGACGTAGGGGAACAGGTCGGCGGCGAGGCCACCGCCGGCGAGGCCGCCGGTGTTCCAGGTGTAGGACTCCCAGGCGGTGATGGAGCCGTCTTTTTTGCCGGCGATTTTGATTTTGCCGTAGGCGGAGGGGCGATTGCCGGCGATGAGAAGTTCGGTTTCGCGGTCGAGGAAGATTTTGACGGGCTTGCCGCCGCTCATTTTGGAGAGCTGCGCGGCTTCGACGCCCCAGAGATCGGAGGGGAACTTACTGCCGAAGCCTCCGCCGATGTGGTCCTGGTGGACGTGGATGTTGGCTGCCGGGACGTTGAGGGCGCGGGCGATGTCGCCGCCGATGCCGCTGACGTTCTGGGTGGAGGGCCAGTATTCGATTTTGTCGCCGTTCCAGGCGATGACCTGGCCGTGGGACTCGAGGCAGCAGTGCGTGATGACGGGGATGCCGTAGTTGCCTTCGACGACGGCGTCGGCTTCCTGGAAAGCTTTGTCGGGGTCGCCGGTGACCTGCTCGCCTGCGGGCTTGGCGCGGTTGCCGGCCTGGGAGAGATCGTCCTCGCGGACCAGGAAGGGGAGCTGTTCGTACTCGACCTTGATGAGGCGGGCGGCCTTGGTGGCGGTTTCCTCCGAAGTGGCGGCAACGGCGGCGACTTCGGCGCCGGCCCATTGCAGTTCCTTGCCGGCGGGGCTGATGACGCGGACGGCGGTGACGCCGGGGAGATTTTCGGCGGCCGAGGTATCGATGCTGGTGACGCGGGCGTGGGCGTGGGGGCAGGTGAGCAGGACACCGAAAAGCATGCCGGAGGGTTTGACGTCGCTGTTGTATTTGGCGGCGCCGCTGGCTTTCTGGATGCCGTCGAGGCGCGTATGGGGCTTGCCCATGACGCGGCGGTCATTCATCGGAGGCCAGTGGTAGTTGGGGGTTGTGGAATCAGGCATGGACGGCTCCTTTGGCCAGCTTGGCGGACTTCATTTCTTTGGCGGCCTGGAGGACGGCTTTGCGCACGCCCACGTAGGTGCCGCATCGGCAGAGGTTGCCGCCGAGGCCGTTCTTGAGGTCGGCTTCGGTGGGGTTGGGGTTGTGATCGAGGAAAGCTTTGGCGGCGACGACGAATCCGGGCGTGCAATAGCCGCACTGCTGGGCGTCGTTTTCGACGAAGGCCTTGGTGACGGCGTGGGGGTGGGCGGGAGTGGAGAAGCCTTCGAGGGTTTCGATGTGTTTGCCCTGGGCGTCGATGGCGAGCGTGGTGCAGGCGTAGACGGCCTTGCCGTTGACGATGACGGTGCAGGCGCCGCAGGTGCCGCGGTCGCAGACGCGCTTGGAGGCGGTGTATTCGAGGCGGTTGCGCAGAGCGTCGCAGAGCGTGGTGCGGGGCTCGAGATCGAGCTTATGAGTTTTGCCGTTGACGTTGAGAGTGACCGGGACGGGGCCGGGGCCTTCGACCTTGGCCTGAGTTTCGGCCTGGGCCTCGGTTTCCAGAATGCCTGTGGAGAGGACGCCGCCGCTGATGCTGACGCCTTTGAGAAAACCGCGGCGGGAGAAATTCTCTTTGCTTTTTTTCACTTGCTCGGATTCCTTCTTGTCGCTCACGATGAGCCCTCCTTAGGGAGCGGATACGAAAACTATATCAAATGGCGGCGCGACGGGGCGGTAAAGTGCGCTGTGGAGTGGTTTGCCGGAGGCATCAGGACGATGGATGCCGGGGCGTGACGGAACGGGCGAAAAAATTTGCGTTTTCTGTGCGCGGGCCGGGCGGGCGGATGGGGCGCCGGGCGGGGACGGGTGGACGGGGAATGAGAGAGTTGCGGGCGGCGGGAGTTGCGGACGGGCGGGCCGGGCGGCGGGTGGGGCCGAAAATGGCGCGGGATTTGCGTCACAAAATGGGCCGTCAAATGGGCGCGGGGCGCGGGGATGGGAGGGAGTGGGTTTACGAGCCGGGCGGGTGAAGGAGGCGGTGGGCACGGGCATAGAGTAGAGCGTTCTCATCTGCAGTAAGGTTACAGGGCGGCGGTGAGGCGGCTGGAGAGGTGGGGCGGGAAGTGGTTGAAAGGGTTGGGGTAGGGAGAAACTGAGGGTTTGTGAACGACTTTTTGCCGGGCGGCGCGGATGGGTGGGTGGCGTTGGATGGGGAGGTGGATAGTTAGCTCGATCGCGGGTGATTTGGGCGGGTGGCGCAGCGATTCGTCACGGGTAACCGGGGGCCGGGGTGGGATGGCCAAGTGCGCATTTCACAGGTCTCTAGGCGTCGTTGATCGCGTTGGCGGTTTCGGAATCAACAGCGGGTTGCCTCACGCCTTCGGCGCGGAGCGACCGCGGCTGCTTTGGGGCGGCAGCCTCCGCTCGGAACTCGGCGATGGCGCACCTGGGCATGGCTACAAGCCTCATAGTCAAGTCCGCTGCCGCTCGCACCGTTGGCCGGGACGCTTAGTAGGCGGTGGGTTGTCTCTGCTTCCTCTTGGTCTCCTTGAGTGGCAATGTTTTTAATTCGACGGCGACTTTTATCGAGGATGGGTGCCGTTCGACATTGGGCCGTTCGGCCATCGCCCGTGGGCATCGTTCACGTCGGCGGTATTGCGTCTGTGTGCCGGGGCCGATTTTGGTCCTCTATGATTTCTCAGCGGTGTCCTTTTTGCCGTTCATCGATGCCTTGCAGAAATGTCCGCGGGCTGGGGCTTGGCCAATGGGACGGCACCCGCGAACGATCCTTTGGGGGAGGGGCCATGCTTCGCGGACTGGTCCGCAGGCTGGGGCGACGCCGAGAGGCGGACGCCCGCGGACGATCCCGTGGGCTTGAAGCTTTCTTGATGGCCGCTTTCGGCCATTATGATGATAGCGGCACAAGTCGCGTAGATCGATACGGTAAGACATGCGAATACCAGGCTCCATTTGAGGCAGCGCGATTTGAACTGCTGGGCCACCTTGTTGTCCTTTGACGCCGTGACGGCTCCCTTTAGCAGGTCTGGCGCCGTTAGCTGCAGTCGGGCTGGGTCGCCGGAATTCGGATTTGCAAGGTCGTCAAGGGCAACGGCCCTTGAGTAAGGTTTGGCCGCGAGGCCCCACAGGGCGGAGACTGAGGTAGCGAGGGCGAGGCCCATACCAACGTAGGAGAGGGTGGAAACCTTTGCGAGTATTGGCGCTTGGGAGGACGTACCCGGCTCAAGGGTCCCGAGCATTAGCAACCCGAGCACTTCGGCAACGGATGCCAGGGAGAATCCGGCGATCAGGCCTAACTTGGTGTCGAGCGCGGTGAAAATTTCAAGGTCTGACTCGAGGTGTTTCAAAGCAAAGTTGAGGCCCTCGCGGGTAGTGAGGGCGTCCTCAGGTCCACCGCCCCCGCCGTTAGACACTGCTCACATCCTGTCGGAGCGGGCTTCGGATTCGGTTCCGGTCGAGCCCGGGGAAGATTTTGCAGAGCAACCTCTTGTATTCGTCGGTGTGCTCCTTGTAGTCGACGTAGTCGTTCGCGATTCGTGCGAGCCCCCGTCGCCCGCTGAGCCTTAGCCAGGCATTCGAGACGAAGTCATGGTTTTGCGAAGCGCGCCTGATTTCGGCCGCAACGTCCGCTGGGTGCGAGGAGGCTCCTCGGAGCGCTTTTCTGATGTCGGAAAATGCGCCGTCCGTCGCCAGCGTTGCTATGGTGTCGACGACGTCCTTGGGGTCTTTCGATTCCTTCAGCACTGCGAGCATGATACCGGGCAGAACGAAGTCAAGGCTTTGCGTCCCCTCACTGTCCCGATCAAGCGTCGCGCGTGTCGCGTGCGCTTGGTAGAGGATCTCTTTGCGGCCTGTATTAACTCGGAGGTACCATTCGTAGGTGGTTAGGTGGGTAACTATGTTTTTCTTGATGAACAGCCGCAGTTTCTCGGCGTCTTGCCACGCGAATTGGGAATTCTTGAAAGCGCATTTCACTGCGCCTACCATTTCGTCAACGTAATTGTCGGGCACTTCCCCTACTAGGTGGCCCATGGTAAGCTCCCATTGTTTTTCGGGATACATCCAGGCTTCGCGGACCATATGCTCCTGCCACGGGGCGGAACGTCCACGGGTCTCAAGCTGCCTCAATAAGTCGGCGATGCGCGGCGACCGGTCTTCGTTGGCGTGTAAATTCGCTGCCGGAAGTTGTTCGCCCTCCAGATCAAGCGCTACCACCTTTTCGTTCGACGCGACCTCTCGTGCCCCCGCTGTCAGGAATGCCAAAAAACCCTTTGGATCTGGATTTGTGGTGGTCAGTTTCTTCGACGTGAAGGCGATCTTGTCCCCGAAGACGGCGGCTGCAGCCATGTCCTCCAAGCTTTTGACGTAATTCCCGGTACAGTGTCTTAAAACAAGATCCGGGGGAACTAACTCTGGCTTCGCCGTGATTCCACTTGGACTCCCGGCAAAATGAACCAATGCTGCCGTTACCAACTCGTGGGCTAGGTTGTTCGTGATTCCATCGGGCAGGAATATCGTCGCTGCGTCGGGCATGCTCGCCGGTCCTTAGTCGGTTGGCCGCTATTATCGCACCGAACGAGTCGATTGAGGGGTTGGGACTCGGCGTCCCGAGTCGGCGATGTTGCGTTAGCGACTGACCCATCCGTGTCCGTTCGCGACTCAGAGTCGCGATGGTGAAGAAGGCCCCGGGAGGCGGATCAGGAGGGGTGTTGGATCATGAGGCCGTCGCCGCGCCCCAACGCATCAGCCTCTCCGACGAATTAAAATCTACAGCTAAAGTCCGGGCCGCCGGGTGCCCGAGCGTCCAACGCTCAGAAGGTGCAGGATTTATCCGGGATGGTTTTTCGTAGGAGCGACTTTCTGCCGATCCGGGGAGAGGGCGGTGCTGGGTGATGCGGGATTTTGTAGGGGCACGGCGGGGAGCAGCGGGTGCCTTCGGTGTTAGAGTCCTGTTCGCCACATCTCCAACGCTCTGGTCAGCGACTCCTCAAGCCAGTGCTCGAACCGGGTCCCTATCGTTTCGGGGCTTTCGAGGTAGTTGATTTGGAAGATTGTCCCACTAGCGCCGGTCGTCTTGGTCGTCTCTCGCTCACCATCATCTGTCTCGACGCGCTTGTAGAAACCAACCGATGCCGCGAGCACGCCTCTGTACTCATACCCGATTCCGTGGAATGAGACAAGAATCTCCGACTGATCGTCGGTTCTGACAATCAATCGGCTCCAGTCATGGTAGACGCTAATGTTGGCGAAGTAGTCGAGAGCTTTGGCCATCTCGATGATTTGGCCTTTGAAATAATGGCGGCGGTGCCCTTCGTTTAACTCGGAATCGACCCTGAAGTGAAATTCTGGCGAAAGAGTGCCCAGATCGGTTTGCAGCTTTGCGGCGAGGGACTCCAACCGCTTTACCGTTCGTCTGTGGAGAGTTCTTGCGGTTCGCTTTGCCTGTTCGAGCTTATGGAGGTGCGCCTGCTTCCGGGAGACAATAGCTTCGCGCGCGGCCGCAATAATTTGTTCCATCCCAGCTTGGCGCTGTACGGCACTTGCAATGCCCAACACCTTTACGAACGTCCTCCGTTGGACGCCGCCAAAAAGCGTTACGAGCGGCCCCAAATCACCGCCGTCGGCCAATTCGAGCGCCTCGATGTATGCTTCGCGGTCCTGATTATCCACCAACGTCAACGGGAAATAACTGGCCTTGATGAAGACGTAGCTCGCGATGAGCCGCGCAATTCTCCCGTTGCCGTCCTGAAAGGGGTGTATCTGGGTGAAAACGTGATGCAGCCAGGCGGCCTCTATTTCGGTCGGCACGCTCTTCCGCTCGTGTTCCGTGTGTAGCTCCATCATGCGATCCATTTCGGCGGCCACGTGCTCTGGCGGGCAGTATTCGTGAATCGATTTGTCCGAGCGCTGCGGGTTGTTGGGAAGCTCCTTGTACTTGCCTTTCAGCAGGGGGACGCAGACCAGACGGTCCAAGCTATCTACGGCTTGCGTCGAGTCCTCATATCTAAGCAGGGCGGCGTGCATTTCCTTTATCAGGCCGATGGAGAGCGAGCGACCTCCTTTGACCATGTCGAAGACCTCTTCAACGACGTCTTGGTGGGCTTGAATGATCCGGGCTACCTGCTCGGGATCTTTGTTGGTGGCCCCATGTGGAATGAGGCTGGCATCTATTCCCCGATCGATGAGCAATTGTGTAATTCCCCGATCCAGGGTGTATGCCCGCTCGATGATACCGCCTTCAATCGCGTATTCTCGGATCAACCGTTCGGTGAATGTGGCGACAAGCCCCTGTGCCTCTAAATCATCTTTCTGCTCGAGCCACACCCGCCGCAGAGTTTGAAGTTCCGTGTCAGCCAAATCTTGGTAGGTCTCCGGCAAGTCCCGAAGGTGAGTCCATCTGTACGAAAAATTCATCCATCCTCTCTCATTCTCACCCGCGTGGCAGGCTGCCAAATCGCCTGTCTCTGCGCCGGTCGCCCGGTCCAAGTATACTTATCGTCCTCGGCTCGGTTCCAGTGGGTACGGGACTTGGCACATCTTGGTAATCCTCTGAACCGGGCTGGCGCGAGGCAAGGTATTGGGTGTGTCCAGGGAGTGATCGTGGGATTTGAGTTTTGGGATTCGGGGACATTTCCGGGTTGTGGGTCGGAGCGCGTACCCATCGAGTGGGGGGCGTGGCGTCGTCCCGGGTGGGCGGCGCCTCGGAGGCGTGGCATGGGGTGTTTTTGGATAATGATGGGGTGGCGAGTGAGCTTGCGGGGGCGATCAGTGAGGCGGTGATCCGGCGGTTGGCGGATGGGGCGGCTTACCAGAGGGGGTTGGACTACTTCTCTCACGGGCATGTCGAGGCGCTGGAAGAACGGGGCGGGAGTATGCATGCGGTGGTTCGGGGGGAACGGAGCTACGAGGTAAGGCTGGGGGCTGACGACGGGGTTCTGGATTATGCATGCGATTGTCCGGTGGGGAGCGGCGGGACGTTCTGCAAACATTGCGTGGCGGCGGCGCTGGCGTGGC